>BQJX01000068.1 GCA_021604925.1 Gemmatimonadota bacterium | reverse complement strand
AGCAGACGGACGCCGGCGGAGATATCCTCTACCATGCTCGAAACCCTCTCCCGTCCACCCGGAGGCCCCGTGAATCAGATCCCGGAAGGTCCGCCCACTCTCCCGCCCGGCGCCGAGGCCACTCGGACCGAGTCGGGGCTGGAATTCGTGGAAATCGAAGCCGGGGGCGAGCCGCACGGCCACCTGGATAGCCGCGTCCAGGTCCACTATCGGTGCTGGCTGACCGAGGGAAGCCTGATCGAGGATACCCACGCGGACGGTATGCCCGCGGAAGTCGTTCTGGGACAAGGAGATGCGACCGCCGGCCTGGAGGAGGGGCTCCTGGGACTGGGTCCGGGAGCGCGCCGCCGCCTCATCGTGCCGTCGGATCTGGCGTACGGCGGACGGGGGTCCGGGACCCGGGTCCCCCCCTACGCGACCTTGATCTACGATGTGGAAGTGTTAGCGGTGAGCTAGTACATGGACAATCCGTGGCCACGAGTGGCGCGTCATTTGACACGCGTGTCTGCGGATTGCTAATGTTGGGAGGCGTTCCCGGATGACAAACATCGCTCCCCCCGCCGGGAGGCAACGCGCACCACTTCTGGTAGAACGAGCACGGGCCTATGGGTGCGCGCGGCTCCCCAGGACGGATGAAGGGCGGTCTTCCGAAACCCGCCTCTTCGGCTGGCGTGTTGGTCGAAGAAGTCCTGGTTGTAACTTCCACAGCTTTCTCACCTCTGCCAACCCCATCTGGACGTACGACCTAGCGCGGCGCAAGAAAGGCGGCCTGTAGAAGATGAAAAGAACCGGACGAATGCTCTGTTCATCGTTGTTCGCGATCGTGGTGCTGCTGACCTTTGCGGCACCCCCGGCGAGCGCACAGTTCTGGAGAAGCCACGAACTCACGACGCTGGACGGTGAACCCACCGATCCGGACGGCGCGTTGGCTGTTCTGAACGAGGCGGCGCTGGACCTCGAGGGCTACGGACTCGCCCCCGCGGAACCGACGTCGCAAGCCGAGTCGGACTCGTGGTGGGACGCGATTCTCAACCTGCTGTTTTCACTCGGTCTCATCTCGGGAGACGCTGACTGATGAAACCACGGCTGCATGACCTGCCGGTAGGCGATCAGTATCGCCGGGCGGAGATGCATTTCAGCCGGGGCATGCTCTCCTTGGCCAGCGAGGAGTTCGAGGGCCTGCTGTCTTCAGGCGCCGAGCTTCCCGTGGAGATTGAGGCCGAGGTTCGCTGGCGGCTGGCGACCTGTTGTGTCGGCACCGGCCGTATGGATGATGCGGACCTGAGTCTCGACGTGGCTCTGGAGTTGCCCGGAATCTCCGACCGCACCGTGGCGCGTCTGGAATCCGTGCGCGGCTACGCGAGTCTGGGGCGCGGGCAGTACCCGCTCGCGCTGGCGACGTTGAAGGAAGCCGTGGAATCGCTGCGGCGAGTGGCCGACCCGGTGGGCCTGGCGCACGCGCTGCGGTGGCTGGCGCAGACCCACTTGCGCCTCGGCGACCTGGAACCCGCGTTCGAAGCCGCGTACTGCGCGCTCGCCGAGACCCGTCATCTGGGTCTGGAGAGCGATGCGGGAAGCGCCCATGGAATCCTGTGCGTTGCGTTCATTCAGCGAGGCCAGTACACGGCCGCGATTGAACACGGCAAGCAGGCCCTGGACATCGCCACGCGCCTGGGGCACCAGAACGGAACCATTCGACACAACCTCCACCTCTCGATCGCCATTCGCCTTTCGGGCGATCTCGAGCTGGCGGCCCGTCACGCGCTCCGCGCGCTGGCCACGGCCGAGGAAACCGACGCCCCCAACCTCGTGATTTCGGCCCGCCTCTCGGCCGCTCGCGCTCTCCGGGAATCCGGTCGCCTGGAAGCCGCCCGCGAGCTCGTCGAAGGTGCCCTGGAAATCACGCGGACGAGCCAGCGGGAACGCGACCATGTGCTCGTGCTGGAGGATCTCGGGGACCTGGATCTGTACGCGGGCAACCTGCGGGCGGCCCTGGAGAAGTACCGCCGCGCCTGGCGTCGGGCCGAGTCGATCGCCGCGGAAGGCGATCTCGTGGCCGAGCTGGGATGGCGAATCGGATTCGCGCTCATGGAGCTGGGTGACCAGGAAGGCGCGGAACCGTGGTTGAACAAGAGCCTGGATGTCTGCCTGAAGGCGGGCGAGCGGAAGGAACACGCGCTGGCATTGCGCGCCCGCGGCCTCTGGCACGCCCGCGGCGGACGCGAAGAGCAGGCTCGTCAGGATCTGGACGAAGCACTGGCGGCGCTCGAAGGTCTGAACGTTCCGTACGAGATCGCACGGACGCACCTGGCCATCGATCGGGCTCTGGAAGAGTGCGGTGGGGATTCGAAGGCCACCATCGACGCCCGCAAGCGGCACCTCAGCATGGCGCGGCGTCTGTTCGAGAGGATCCAGTCCGTCCATCTGCTGCGGCAGACGGAAGAAGCGCAGGTGCGCCTGGCCACGGACGGCAGCCCGGATGCCCGCGTCCCCGTTCGCGCCCGCTCCTCGTTGGGAGCCAAGGCGCTGGAGACGCAGTGGCCGTCGCCCGTGTTCGAGATGTCCCTGGAGGAGTGCCGGAAGCTCGGACCCACGAGCCTTCCGATTCTGTTGATCGGCGAGACGGGAACGGGAAAGACGCTCCTGGCCGAGGCGCTCCATCATCTGGGACGGGGCCAGGAAGGTGAGTTCTTCCCGGTCAACTGCGCGGCGCTGCCGGATCATCTGCAGGAGTCGGAGCTGTTCGGCCATCGCAAGGGCGCCTTCACCGGCGCCGAGCGGGAGCATCCGGGGATCTTCCGGGAGGCGGCCCGCGGCACGGTGTTCCTGGACGAGATCGACAAGACCACGCTGGAGTTCCAGGCCAAGTTGCTGCACGTGCTCGACACGCGCGAAGTGCGCCCGGTCGGCTCCACGCGTCGGGTGCCGGTGGAAGCGCGGATCGTGTGCGCCACCAACCGGGATCTGTTTGCGCTGGTCACCGACGGCAAGTTCCTGGCGGATCTGCACCATCGCCTGATGGGCGGCGTGATCGAAGTGCCCGCGTTGCGCAATCGCATCGAGGATCTGCGTCTGCTGGGCGACGTTCTGATTCGCGAAGTGTGCGCGTTGGAGCGGGCGCCGGTTCCCACGCTGGCCGAGAGTGCCTGGCAGCTGCTCGCCAGTCACGGCTGGCCGGGCAACGTGCGCGAACTGAAGTCGCTGCTCCATCGCACGGTGGCGCTCACCCGGGGAGCGTCCGAGCTGACGGCGGAGAGCTTCCTGGATTCCGCGCCGCGCGGTTCCACGCTGCAGGGACGTTCCGCGTCGCGGGCGATCCCGTCGAATGATCTATCGGCGCGCATGGCCACGGCCGAACGCGACGAGATCCTGCAGGCGCTGGAGAAGTCCGACGGCGTTCGCCGCAAGGCGGCCGAGCTGCTGGGGATCTCCTACCGGGGCCTCGGCAAGAAGATGGTGAGACTCGGCATCGAGGGAAGCCGCGCCAAGAAGTAGGTGAAGAGCGAACAGGGAGTGTCCAGGCGGGGAGGTGATGAGAGTCGCCTCCCCGTTTTGTTGTCGCGCTCAAGCGCGTCGCTGAGACGAGGGGCAAGTAATGGCAAGAGCATCGACGTTCATCCTGATCGGCCCTGCAGTACTGCTGACCGTTCTTCCTTCGACGGCCCTTCAGAGAAGGGAAGTCCCCACGACCGCCGACCGCGATTTGGATAACTGGAAGGCGGGGGCCACGTGTAGCGTCAGCTACTTCAACACTTGCACCGGGTGGATCTGGGCCTGGAGTGGTTGGGCGAACGAGGATGTTGTCGGAATCGCGTATGACCCCTGTTGCGACGGCGCTGTTCTCGAGGCCACATCCACGTACGTATGGTCGGGGGCCTGCTGCGTGTCGTGGGGATTCACGGGCACCATTGAGGTTTCGACGGCGGATTCGGACGGCTGCCCAACGACCCTCCTGGCGCAAAGGTCATTCTTTCCCGCGAGCGGTTTGAATGTTCACACATGGAACGCGCCCGCCGTCGGCCCCGTTGCCCTCACAATCACGGTTGCTTCCAAGTATTTTGCCAACTCCATGGTCCTTCCCTCGGATCATCCTGCCGCCGGTGCGACGGGACCCGCCGCGTGCGGTTTCTGCTATCCGTCCGATCGCGAGACCCATTCTTTTTACTACGGCAACAACGGAACCGGCCGGAACTGCCCGGGGCAGCCGTTGTTCGACGGAGTCTGCAACGCGGAGTGGCTCGACTGGAGCGCCTTGTTTACCTGCCCGGTAGGCATTGAGGATTCCAGTTGGGGAACGATCAAGAACCTGTACCGCTGACGCGATATTCAAGGAGGGCTGAGCAATGGCAAGAGCATCGAGACTCACACTCATTTGCCTCGCGATCCTGTGGACTGCACTTCCGGCGCTGGCGCTTGAGAAGGCGGAACTCCCCATGACCGACGACCGCGGTTGGGGTGGTTGGGACGCCGGCACCACGTGCAGCGTCAGCTACTACAATGACTGCACCGGGTGGGTCTGGGTTTGGGGAGGATGGGCCGACGAGGATGTCCTCGGAATGACGTATGATCCCTGCTGTGACGGAGCGGCTCTCGAGGCCACGACCACGTACGTTTGGACGGGCGCCAGCTGCCCGGGCTACGGATACACTGGCACCATCGAAGTCTCGTCGGTGGATTCGAACGGATGTCCGACGACCATTTTGGCCCAGACGTCGTTCTTTCCGACGTCCGGCGCGAATGTTCACATCTGGGATGTGCCCGCGCTTGGTCCCATCGTTCTGACCATGACAGTGGCCAGCACCGGTTACTGCGGAGGGAACGCCGTGATTTTGCCCTCGGATCATCCTGCCGCTGGGCCCACGGGACCCGCCGCGTGCGGCTTCTGCTACCCGACTGATCGCGTGACTCACTCCTTCTACTACGGAAACAACGGAACCGGCCGGAGCTGCCCGGGGCAGCCGTTGTTCGACGGAGTCTGCAATGCGGAGTGGCTCATGTGGAGTGCCTCGTTTACCTGCCCGGTGAGCATCGAGGGTTCCAGTTGGGGAACGATCAAGAACCTGTACCGCTGACGCGATATTCAAGGAGGGCTGAGCAATGGCAAGAGCATCGAGACTCACACTCATTTGCCTCCCGATCCTGTGGACGGCACTTCCGGCGCTGGCGCTTGAGAAGGCGGAACTCCCCATGACCGACGACCGCGGTTGGGGTGGTTGGGACGCCGGCACCACGTGCAGCGTCAGCTACTACAATGACTGCACCGGGTGGCTCTGGGTTTGGGATGGCTGGGAGGACAGAGACGTCCTCGGAATCACGTATGATCCCTGCTGCGAGGGAGCGGTTCTCGAGGCGACCTCCACGTACTTCTGGACCGGCGCCCACCCCGGCTACGGGTTTACCGGCACGATTGAAGTGTCGACAGCCGATTCGGATGGATGTCCGATGACCCTTTTGGCCCAGACGCCATTCCTTCCGCTGTCCGGCGCGACCCTTCACAATTGGGGGGTGACCGTCCCCGGTCCCGTCGTCGTGACCATCACCCTCGGAAACACTCGGGGCGACCCCTCGTACCGCCCGGGTATTCCCTCGGATCATCCTGCCGCTGGGCCCACGGGACCCGCCGCGTGCGGCTTCTGCTACCCGACTGATCGCGTGACGCACTCCTTCTACTACGGAAACAACGGAACCGGCCGGAGCTGCCCGGGGCAGCCGTTGTTCGACGGAGTCTGCAATGCGGAGTGGCTCATGTGGAGTGCCTCGTTTACGTGCCCGGTGAGCATCGAGGGTTCCAGTTGGGGAGCGATCAAGAACCTGTACCGCTGACGAGTTGACCGGGTTTCCCCCCTGTACCACGCACCCTCAAGGAGGGCTGAGCAATGGCAAGAGCATCGAGACTCACACTCATTTGCCTCGCGATCCTGTGGACCGCACTTCCGGCGCTGGCGCTTGAGAAGGCGGAACTCCCCATGACCGACGACCGCGGTTGGGGTGGTTGGGACGCCGGCACCACGTGCAGCGTCAGCTACTACAACAACTGCACCGGGTGGCTCTGGGTTTGGAGTGGCTGGTTCGATGGGGATGTCCTCGGAATGACGTACGATCCCTGTTGCGCCGGAGCGGTTCTTGAGGCGACGTCCACCTACGTGTGGACCGGTACGTGTCCCGGGTACGGGTTTACCGGCACCATCGAAGTCTCGTCGGTGGATTCGAACGGATGTCCGACGACCGTTCTGGCTCAGACGTCCTTCCTTGCGGTGTCCGGGCCGAACCTCAACACGTGGAGTGTGCCGGCCCCCGGTCCTGTCGCCTTGACCATCACGGTCGCCGGCCCCTTTTTGGAGTACCCATCCCCCATGGTTCTTCCCTCGGACCATCCCGCCGTTGGGCCGACGGGGCCCGTCGCGTGTGGCTTCTGCTACCCATCGGATCGTGTGACCCATTCCTTCTACTACGGAAACAATGGGTCGGGCCGAATCTGTCCGGGGTCGCCCCTCTTCGACGGGGTCTGCAACGCGGAGTGGCTTTTTTGGAGTGCCTTGTTCACGTGCCCCGTGGGCGTTGAGGATTCCAGTTGGGGAGCAATCAAGAACCTGTACCGCTGACGGCTCGTTGAAGCGAGCGCCCGACGGTCGCGTCCGCGCGGCATTGTTCTGGACCCTTCTGGGGGCCGGCGTGGCGCTTCTGCGCACGCACGACATCGGCCTGATCGGACACGACACGTACCCGGTCCTGGTGGCCAGCCGAATCGAATCGTGGGCGGACCTCTGGGGCGCGTTCACGGAACCGCTCATGGACGGTCGCTTTCGCGGCACGTTCTTCCGACCATTGCTCAGCCTGAGCATTGCGTTGGATGATCGCATCTGGGGTCTGAACCCGGTTGGGTACCAGCTCACGAATGCGGTTCTCTTTGGAGCGGCTACCGCCGCGGTCCACTCGGTCAGTCGATCGCTGAGTGGACCCGGAACCCCGGCTTCCTGGATCGCGCCGCTCCTGTTCGCGGGTCACCCGGGGGCGATCGCCGTGGTGGCCTTCGCATCCCGGCGGTCCGAGTCCATGGTGTGCCTGTTCCTTCTCCTCATCGTGATCGAAGCAAGTCGCCGCGGCGCGACTGGGTCGCGAACCTCGTGGTTTCCGGCGTTCCTGTGGACGGTGCTTGCGATCGGCTCCCGGGAAGTCGCGTACGTGGCGCCGTTCCTCGCAACGGGCGTGGCGCTCGCGGTGGAAGTCGCGAACGAGCGCCGGGTGCGACTCCGCGTTCTCCTGGATCGAACCTGGCCGATCTGGACCGCGGCGGCCCTGATGATGGGGCTGCGGTTCGCGGTGCTCGGAACACTGGGTGGGCACCACGAGTTCGAACCAGGCCGGATGATCGATCGAATGGTCCCGGCGGTCGCGGAGACCGCGGTCCGGGTTGCGGCGATCGAGGGGTTCCGAGCGTCGGCGTGGGTCACGGTGCTTCTCGCGGGCGTGATGATCGCGCTCCTGCTGCGGAAGTCGCGGCGGGAGCCGACGTCCGAGGAGTCAGGTTCGGACGGACGCCGGCCATTCGTTCTGCCGGCGGTGGGCCTTCTTTGGCTGGGCGGCTTGGGAGCGGTGTACTCCGCGGCGCCGGCCATTGCAGAGTGGTACGTTCTGGCCGCCGTCGTGGGTTGGTCGCTCATCGTGGGGGGCCTTGCGTCCGTCGGCGAGCGGGCGTGGCGGTCGATCCATCGGCGGACTCGTTCGATGGGCCTCCTGGCGATGGCCGCCACCTCGATCGTGGTTGCCGCGCAGTTGCAGTCCGGGTTGTGGTTCCACGATCCGGCTCGGTGGCGCGCGGCCACGGCGGACACTTCGCAGTTCCTGGCCGCGTTGGGCCAACAGGTCGAGGCCGCCCGGGGGGGCTCCGTCCTGGCGACCGAGCCACTTCCGCAGTGGGAGCAGGAGCGGGGATCCACAGCGAAGCGCGCGTTTGCCCTCTCCGGATACTCTGTTCAGGGATGGTTGGATCTGATGTACCCGGACCGAAAGGCCCGCGTGATCCTGCGGGTCAATCCGGCCCCGGCAGGGTTGACCGCAATCCCGCAACCGCCACCCGACGAGCTGATCGTGCTGGTTCCCGTGTGGGAGCCCTCTTCCTAGCGTGTGGGCCCGGGAGCCCCGGACTTCCTGCGGCCCCAATCCCCTCCCCCTGTCGTGGTAAGCTGAAGGCCACCGCCCCCCCGTCGCTCGAGAGGTCCCCATGCCCCCCATCCGCATCGCGATCCTCATGGGTGCCCTCCTCTCCCTGCCGACGGCCGCCCGGGCCATTCCGCAGTTCGAGAGCCCGCCGGTCCACCCCATCGATCTCTCCGCGGATGGATCCACGCTGCTGGTCACGCACCTGGCGGATCATCGCCTGGCCGTCTTCGATGTGGCGGGGCCCGTGCCCGTGCTCGTGAACGAGATCCCGGTGGGCCTGGATCCGGTGACGGTCCGCGTGAGAACCGCCACGGAAGCCTGGGTGGTGAACCACCTGTCCGACACCATCAGCATTGTGGATCTCACGCTGGGATCCGTGGTCCGCACGTTGCAAGTGGGCGACGAGCCGACGGACGTGGTGTTCGACGCCGCGGGGCAGCGGGCGTTCGTGTGCGTCTCCCAGGAGGATGTGCTCCGCGTGTGGGATCTCGGCGACCTGTCCGCAGTGCCGATCACGATTCCGCTGACGGGCAGCGACCCGCGTTCGCTGGCGCTCACGCCGGACGGCCAGTCGCTGTGGGTCACGGTCCAGGAGAGCGGCAACGAGACCACGGCCATTCACTTCGAGACGGTGACCGAGAACGGCGGGCTGCCGGCACCCACGCCGGCCATGGACGCGGGGCTCCCCGCGCCGCCCCAGACCGCGCTCATCGTTCGTCATGACGGGCAGCACTGGGTCGATGAGATCGCGCGCTCGTGGGACGCGGAAGTTCCGTACCGCCTCTACGACCACGACCTGTTCCGCGTGGATCTGGCCACGGCGTCGGTGGTGCAGACCGTGCGCGGGGTGGGCACCACCCTCTTCAACGTGGGCGTTCATCCGATCAGCGGCGACCTCTGGGTCTCCAACCAGGAGGCGATCAACGAGGTCCGCTTTGAGCCGAACCTGCAGGGGCGGTTCGTGGACAACCGCCTGACCCGCGTGTCCGCGAACGGCTCGATCGTGCAGCCCGGTTCGCTGAATCCGCACATCAACTACGGCAACCCCGTCGGCAGCGCGGCCGAGCGCGCGCAGAGCCTGTCGATTCCCACGGACGTGGTGGTGTCGGCGTCGCGGGCGGAGGTGTACGTGGCGGCGTTCGGTTCGCGCAAGGTGGGCGCGTACGATCTGAACGGCTCGCCGATCCGCCGCTACGACGTGGGCCTGGGCCCGGCCGGCCTGGCGCTGGACGACGCCACCGATCGCCTCTTCGTGTACAACCGCATCGCAAG
>BQJX01000067.1 GCA_021604925.1 Gemmatimonadota bacterium | reverse complement strand
GTTGGTCGGTCAGCGGGCGTCGGCGGGCTCGGGCGCGCTGGGTTCCCGGATCGAGTCGATGGTCGCCCCCTACGTTGAGTTGCGCGACTTCAGCGGGTCGATCCTCGTTGCCGACAGGGGAGAGGTCCTGTTCTCGGCGGGATTCGGCCTGGCCGATGCCGAACTCGGGGTTCCGAACCAGCCGACCACGCGGTTCCTGATCGGCTCCGTTTCGAAACAGTTCACGGCGGCAGCGCTCCTGTTGCTGGAAGCCGATGGGCGGCTCAGCCTCAAGGATCCGATCTCGAACTTCGTGGCGGGCTTTTCCCAGGGCGATGAGATCACGATCCATCATGTGCTGACCCACACGTCCGGGATCCCCGACATCTTCGCGCTGGAATCCTATTCCCGGCTCCGGCATGAAGACCCGCGAGTCGCTGACGTGGTGGAGATGGTCCGGGCCCGCCCCCTCGACTTCGAGCCTGGAACCCGGTACTCCTACTCGAACTCGGGCTACGTGGTGCTGGCTCACATCCTTGAGCAGGTGTCGGGAGTCGAGTACGCCGAGTTCCTGCGCCAGCGCATTTTCGGGCCGCTTGAGATGGACGATTCGGGCGCTCTGGCCGGACGTGGCATCGTGCCGGGGCTGGCCACCGGCTATGACCCCCTGGGGCAGACGGGCCTGCGCCGGGCGATCCAAGTGGCGCCGGCGCTGTACACCGGGCCGGGCTCGGTGTTCTCCACGACGGGGGATCTGCTTCTCTGGGACCGCGCACTGCGCGCCGACACCGTGCTGCCCGACTCTTCACGCACGAAGATGATGACGGACTACGGGAACAGCTACGGCTACGGAGTGAGCGTCTTCGAGCGGTTCGGCGGGATGGTGGTGGAACACGACGGGCGGCTGCCGGGGTACGCGTGCGACTTCGCGAGATACCCGGATCGGGAAGCCGTGGTGATCATCCTGGGCAACATCCAGTCGGCGATGCGCGACCGCCTTCGCGATGACATCGCCGCGATCTTGCACGGCGAGGATCCGGTGGAGCGAATCGTGCGCCAGCCACCGAAGGTCGCGGCGGAGCGATCGCGCCTCGAGAAGGTCGAGGGCTTCTACGACTTCGCCCCGAACTTCTTCGTCGCCGTTCGCAGCGCGGACGACCGCTTGTTCCTCAGAGCCAACCAGGGAGAGGAGTCCGAGTTCTTTCCCGTCGCGCGGGACCGGTTCTTCAGCCGGGCACTCTATGCGGGCGCGGCGTTCGAGTTCGATGAGAACGGATCTCCCATCGCGATGGACTACTCCAGGGAGGGCAGGGTCTTCCGGGGTGAGCGTCGCGACTGAGGGTCTCTCGCTGCAAACCACGAAATCGCTCGCGGCTTCCGACTGCCGAGGCTGTCACCCCTTCTCCTCCCGCGACACCGTACGGTGAATGCCCAGTTGCACCACGTCGCGGGGAAAGAGGAAGGCACCGGTCCAGTCCAGGGCGACCCGGATGCGGCGCGCCCATCCCGGCATCTTCATGAGGTACACGGTTCGCCACAGGAACCAGGCGGCGAAGCCCGAGAACTTCAGGCCCATCACCTTGGCGACGCCGGTGTGTCGTCCCAGCGCGACCAGGGAACCCAGGTTCCGGCTCGTGAGGTCGCGGGTCGGTTCTCCGCGAAGGGCGCTGCGCAGGTTCCGGGCGAGATGATCGGCCTCGCGGACTGCCTGCTGAGCCGTGGCGGGATTCGGATGACCGGTGGGGTCCACCGTGACCGCGCAATCGCCGATCGCCCAGATGTCCTCGTGTCCCTGCACGCGCAGGTCCAGGTTGCAGACCAGGTACCCCCGCTCGTCCACGGGAAGATCGAGTTCGCGGTTCAGTGGCGACGGCGCGATTCCGGCGCACCAGACCGTGGTGTGGGCACGAACCGTCTCGCCGCTCTGCAGGAGCACCTCCGTCGCTGCGATTCTGGCCACGGAATCCTTCAGCACCACGCGGATGCCGCGCTTGCGCATCTGCCTCAACGCGTAGTCGGACAGGTCGGGATCCACGGCTCCCAGGATCCGCTCGCGCTGTTCCACCAGCGTGACGCCGCACTCGTCCGCGCCGATTCCCTGGACTCCCCGGCAGGCATCCCGCAGGAACTCGTGGAACTCGCCGGCGACCTCCACGCCCGTGAAGTTTCCGCCGACGACCACGAAGTGCAGGAGCGCCCGCCGCAGTTCCGGATCGGCGGTGGCGGCGGCCGCCTCCAGCATGCGGACGGCGCGATCGCGGAGCGCCACGGCATCCACCAGATGCTTCAGGTCCAGTCCGTGCTCCGCGAGGCCGGGAACCGGCGGTCGCAGGGACACGCTGCCCATCGCCAGGACAAGATGATCGTAGCGCGTGGTCGTTACCTGGCCGGTCTCCTCGATCCGGTAGCGGATCTCCCGGCGGGTCCGGTCCACGCGGACCACCTCGGCCATGCGAAACGACGCGGACCGGAGGAATGACCGAATCGGCACCACGGCGTGACGAGGTTCCAGGCTTCCCGTGCCGGCCTCGACCAGCAGCGGGGAGAACGCGAAGTAGTTGTTGCGATCGATCAGGAGAATCTCGACGTCGCTTCCGCGCAGCGATCGCTCCAGTCGACGCGCGCAGTACGCTCCGCCAAAGCCACCTCCCAGGATGACGATCCGTGTTCGGGGCGCTTTCGTTCCGTCTTGCATGGCTCACCTGGGTAGGTTGACTGAACCGTGAGAGGCCGTACAATCGGCAGCATGACATCGCCCACCGCGTTCGACAACATCGATCCCAGGACGTCCGAGCCTCGCGTCGTCCGGGCGATCGTGGAGATCCCCAAGGGTCGGCGCAGCAAGATCGAACTCGACAAGGAGACCGGCCTCTTCAAGCTGGACCGCTTCCTCTACTCGTCCAGCCACTATCCGGGGGACTACGGGTTCCTCCCGCGCACGCTGGCGGAAGACGGCGATGCGCTGGACATCCTGGTCATGGTGAGCGAACCCACGTTCACCGGCTGCCTGATCGAGTCCCGCGTCGTGGGCGTGTTCCGGATGCGCGACCGGGGGTCGGCGGACTACAAGGTCCTGGCCGTGCCCAGTCGGGATCCGCTGTTCGCCGAGTACCACGAGTTGAAGGATGTCCCGCCGCATTTCCTCCGCGAGGTGGAGCACTTCTTCCTGACGTACAAGCAGCTGGAGGGCGGCGTGACCGAAGCCGACGGCTGGGGCGACGTGGAAGAGGCACTGCAGGTCATCGACGCCTCCGTGGCCCGCCGGACCTGATCCGCGCGGTCCGTCACCACGTCCAGAAACGCCGGATCTCGTTGCGCCGTGGGGGGTTCCACGGTCGGCAAGCGGAGCTGCCCGCCGCAGCCCTCGCCGCGGCGCCGCTCGAGCGGTAGAGTGGACCGTTGGGGCGCGCAGGTGGTCATCGATCGCCGCGAAACCCATTGGGGCTTCCGTCCATAAACGCTAAGATCCGCAGGAATGTTCGAGCCGTGTCCGTTTTGCGGGCACCGAGCGACGGAGGTGGGAATGTGAGAAGTCGCCAAGAGTACGACGGAGCCATCGACACGCTTCGGGAAGTCGGACGCCGAGCTCGGGTGTACGCAAGTATGCCCCTCATTGAGGGTGTGACCCCCCGGGCCCTCATGGAGGCAACCGGCGGCAAGGAGTCCGAAGATCCGTCGGGACTGCGGCGGAAGGACGGGATCTTCCGCCTGGATGAGATCGGTCTGTCCCCGCTGGATCACGTGGCCCTCTACGGCGATGCCGTCTTCGAGGGAATCCTGATCCGGAATCGATCGATTTTCCTCTACAAGCAACACATGGATCGACTGGACCGCTCGCTCGAGAAGGTGGACATCCAGATGCCGATCTCCCGCCAGGAGATCACGGAGCGTCTGCTGGACACCTGTCAGGCCGTGGACCTTCCGGACGGCGTCGGTTACATCCGACTCGTGGTCACGCGCGGCATGGGCGATCTGGGAATCAATCCGGCCAAGTGCATCACGCCCACGGTCTTTGCAATCGTGAGTACGATCCGCCTGTACTCCAAGGCCGCGTACGAAAAGGGGATTCCGCTGGGCCTGTCGCGGCGCGTGCGGCGTCCGAACCAGGCCATCCTGGACCCGAACATCAAGAGTAACAACTACCTGAACAACGTCCTGGCCCTGCAGGAGGGCACCAAGGCTCCCGGAGTGGTGGAGTCGCTCATGTTGACCACGGAAGGGTTCGTTGCCGAGGCCACCGTGGACAACATCTTCTCCGTCGTCCGCCACGACGGCTGGGAGAACGACCCGTCCAAGGTGGAGATCCATACGCCGTCCAGCGAGTACTGCCTCATGGGAATCACGCGCGAGACGGTACTGGGCCTTGCCCGGAAGCGCGGATACCGGGTGGCCGCGCGCGACGACATGCTGCCGATCGATCTCGTGGGGCCGGGCAAGGAGTGCTTCATGACCGGGACCGGTGCGGGCGTCATGCCGATCACGCACATCGAGGCGGTGGCAGTGGGGAACGGTCAGCCGGGCTCCGTGACCATGGGGCTGGTGCAGGACATCAACGCCATGATGGAGGACCGGTCCAACGGGCTGCCGCTGGACACGACCAAGGAGGAACTCGCCGCGATCGCCTGATCCACGCGAGTGATCCGCCAAAGTGCACGCGGTCGGTGGGCTCAGCCCGCCGGCCGCGTTTTCTTTGGGGCCGCGCGCCGGATCAACGGCCGATGAACACGGCCACCCACACCGTTTCCACGTCCGGAGCCGTCCAGTCCACGCGGTGCTTCGCGTGGGCCGGAATCCAGGCGTGGTCGCCCGCCTGCATCTCCAGCGTCCGGCCGTCCGCAAACGAGAGCGTGGCGCGTCCGCGGACCAGCACCACCCACTCGTCGTCGTCCTGGTCGTACCAGAATCCCTCCGGCGACCGATGCCCGCGCGAGACGATCCGCTCCACGCGCGCCCCCGGCCGGGTCACGAGCGACTCCACGAACTCCTGGTCGGCGCGGTCGGGGATGTTCCGGAAGAGGTTGTCGGTCATCGGGCACCTCCCTCATTCGCAGCTTGCGTAGACTTCCTCGTAGCGGCGAAGCATCACGAGCCGATCGAAGTCCTGCTCGGTCGCGGTGCGCGCGTTCTTCGACAGGGTTTCCCAGCGCGAGAGACCGCGGGACACGGCCGCCGCCATTCCCTCGGCGGTGGGCTCGAACACCTCGCCGCAGTCGTGCTCGCGGACGTACCCGGAGAACGGTGCCGCGGAGGACACCAGCGCGGGCACGCCGCACGCCATCCCTTCCAGCAGGCTGTTGGGGCACTCCTTGCCGCCGTCGGCCCGGGTGTAGGGGATCACCGTGAAGTGGAACGAGGGGTAGATCCGCGACATGTCGTCCACCGAACGGTTCGTGAGTTCCACGTTCGGCAGGCCGCGAACCGAATCCTCGGTGGGGGCCAGGCTCGTGTATCCGCTGGCCCACTCGCGATACAGGAGGCGCCAGTGGAGGTCCGGGTTTGCCCGCGCCGCGTCGATCAGCAGGTGGACGCCCCGCGGGCCCATCTCCTCCCGCGAACGCGGCGCCGATGCGAACAGGATCCGCGGCGGGCCCGGCGGTCGCTCGGCGGCCGGCCGAAAGCGGGACACGTCGATTCCGGGGGGGATGCGCCGCATGCGGCTCTCGGGCAGGCCCGCCGCCCGCAGCCGAGCCAGGAACCCCTCGGTCTGCGCCACCACCGTGTGGCAGCGTTCCAGAAAGGGCATCAGCAACTCGCCGCCCTCGGTTGCCACGGTCCACACGATGGGGTTGCGCCGCAACGTCTTGTGGAACAGCCAGGGCGAAGGGTCGCTGTAGACGTGGTTGATCCGGCCCTGCCGCTCCACCCAGGGAACCAGCGCGCGGAGCATCGGATCCCACCGGGGATGAAAGCCGGCGATGCGTCCGCCTTCTTCCCAGCGGAACCGGAGGTGGGGACTCACGGCGAACAGTCGGCTGTCCCGGAAGTGGGACGCGAGATCGAACAGCTCTTTCGAGACCGCTTCGATCCGGGGTTCCAGGCACGCGGTGTTCCAGTACAGAACGCGCGTACGGGCCAAGGGCTACACCTTGCGGAAGAGCGCCACCCATTCCAGGGGGTGCGCGGACGGAACGGAGTCGAGCAGCTGGATCGCGCCCAGGACGGGTGCGAAGAACCGGTCGTCGAGCTTGTAGCTTAGCGTACTCTGCACGGAAAAGTGATTGAGAACGTTCGTGAGCTTCACCAGCTCGAAGCCGCTGGCGCGCATCTCCGCCGCGATCTCGCTCCGGTCCGCGTACGTCACGTCAAAGACGTCCAGCCCTTCCTGGTCCCGTTCCGCGTCCAGACGATCGCGCACCTTCTTGTTCACCATGTCGAACAGGAAGAAGCCGCCGGGGCGCAGCTTGGAGGCGACCTGTTCGTAGATGCGACGCCGCTCGCCTTCGTGGAAGTGGCGGATCAGCCGGAACGTGAACACGAAGTCGAACTCGCGCTCCACCGGGCTCAGGTCAAACACGTTTCCCTCGGTCAGATCCCACACGTCCGCCAGTCCGGCGGCCTGGAGCCGTTCGCGCGCCACTTCGATCATCTGGGGGCTGGCCTCCACCATGAGGCCGCTCTGCACGCCGCGGACATCCGGCGCCAGCCGGGCCGGACCCGGTGCGATTTCCAGGATGTCGGCGGGCGCGTGTTCGGCGATGACCCGGTTGATCTCCCGGACCTGGACGTTGTGGAGATGACGCCACCAGGCGCGGCGCAGGCGCTCGTCGATGTAGTTCCGCGCGACGGCCTCGTCCTGGTAGAGCTCCTTGACGGCGCGCTCGTCCTTGGCCGCGCCGCCCGCCTGATTGCCCGCCGTCTCGCGAGCCTCGCCCTTCGCCGTACCGTTCATTCGTTCTCCGCCGGTGATTGGATGCTCCCTCTGCAGGTGATCGGCGCTCCGCCCGGTTTGGCTGAGCCTTTACGTGGGCTCCGGGGCGCTCCCGGTGGCCATGGAATCGCGCCAGCGAACCAGCGCCGCCGCGATGAAGAGGGATCCGGCCATCTCCAGTGCCTCCTCGGCCACGATCTCGAGATTCCAGACCATCTGGAGCGTCTCGTGGTTGAGGAAATTGATCGTGCTTTCGAGAAAGACTCCCCCCACCACGATGGAGAGAATCCCGTACACGAAGAGGCGGAAGGTGCCGGGCACGCGGAGCAGCGTCCGCCGCACCCGCAGGGCCACGAATGCGAACGCCGCGATGACGAGCGGACCCAGGACCCAGACCCACTTTGCGTGTCGCGCGAATCCCGCGTCGGCGATCCCGGCCCGCTGGGCGACGAGCGCGCCCAGGTTCTCGTGGAAGCGCGCGAGTTCGTCGCACGACATGAGCGCCAGGAGCCCCGCCAGGAGCAGCAGTTCGCGATGATCCGGAAGTCGCCGCGCCCGCGCGACCTCGCGACAGTCCATCGCCAGGATGGCTCCCACGAACAGCAGCATGGACGAGTACCACGCGGCCGCGTTCGTGTCGGAGCCCAGGTCGATGTTGCGGGTGATGGTCCAGAAGGGCGCGCCGACCGCGTGGTTGATCAGGTTCAGCAGGACCAGCGCGCCGACCCCGGCGGCCAGCCACCGGATCGAGCGACCGTTCAGGAAGTGCGAGGAGAGCGGGAGGTTCCCCGTTCCGTCTTGGTTCGACATGAGGTTATCCGACCCCGAGATTCAGCAGGACGGCCTGCGTGGCCGCCATCCGGATGGTCGCCTCGTCGCCGTTCCCCAGAGGGATGATCGCCGCATCGTTGTCGGCGGCCAGGAGCGCCGGCCCGCGCGTGATCTGAACGCGGATCACGGCGTCCGCCGGCAGCACCAGGTGATCCACGGCCTCCGTGGAGTTGTTGAACGCGAGTCCGAGCCCGGATCCGAACGTGCTGCGCGTGATGGACCGGTAGTACGCCGTGGACCCGAACGGGGTGGCGACCACCACGCCGTCCCCCACGATCTCGTTGTCCTCGTCGCCGAACTCGACGTCGTTGATCCACACCCGGTAGCGCACGCTGGAGGTGGGGCTCGAGTTGTGGACCAGCACGTCGTTCAGACCGATCACGGTTCGGCCGCGCGCCTCGGCTTCCACCTTGTCATGGCGGGTCACGACCAGATCGCCGCCCACCAGCCGGCGCAGCGCATCCCGGACCTCGTGTCCCTGGCACTTCTTGCCGTGGCGGCTGTGGCGGAGCGGGAGTTTGGGTACGCCGGGCCATCGGCGCTCGCTGCCCAGCAGCAATCCGTCTCCGCCGTACGTGAGCACCACGTCCGGCGCGTCCTGGACCAGGATCAGGTCGGTCTCCCGGATCAGTCCCAGGACGTCGTCCAGATCCTCTCCCAGCACGAGAACCCGCTTGATGGCCACCCTGTCCGCCGCCTCCGCATCCGAAACCTTCAATTCCGTCTCCTGGTCCCCAGAGCGGGGAGGTTGAGAATCGCCGCGGTCGCCCTTCCATGTCAAGCTGGGGAGGCGGAATGACGCTTCGAGTGGTAAGGTGTGCCCAATCTTGAGAAGCTCCCGCGCTGCGGGACCGGACTCGCCAGCCCGGGGCCCCGGCGCGCACGGGCGGCTGGCGGGATCCCAGAAGCCCTGCCGACGGAAGGAAATCCAGAAATGAAGCGTCTGTTGACTCTGCTTGTGATTCCGGCCGTGAGTCTTTTCATGGCCTCCTCCGGGCTCGCCCAGTCGTTTCCGGTCGTCAGCGGGACGATGGAATTCCAGTTCGGCCTGACCGGGATGGCCCTGCCCGAGAACTCCGGGGGCGGGAGCCTGAGCGCCCAGCCGGAGCTCCGCGTGGGCCGCTTCGTCGCGGAAGGCGTGGAGTTGCAGCTGGTGGGAGACGCGCGGGTGTGGCCGTTGGGCGTGACCGCGCCCTCCAGCTACGGAGTCAGCGCCAACCTGCTCTGGTTCCCGAACCTCGGTCCGACCAGCCGGAACCTCTACCTGCTGGTCGGTGGGGGCGGGGCGCTCGTGGATCCGCCTTCCGCCGCGGTCGGCTCGTCGTTCGATCCGCTCGGGCGCGTGGGCGTGGGGGTCAAGGTGCCGCTGTCGGAACTCAGCGTGAGCTGGACCAAGTCGCTCTTCTTCACGGTGGAGTTCCGCGAAGAGTACGTGGCCGCCGACGAGTCCGACTACCTGTCCGGGATTTCGTTCAGCGTGTCGCAGTTCCGCTAGACGTCGATTCCGCTAGAGGTCGATCCGCTCGTCCTCGGCGGCAATCCTCATTCCCAGGGCCTCCACGGCGCGTCGTTCGCGGGACTCATCGTCCAGCGCGGGGTTCGTGTGGTTCAGATGCGTGAAGATGATCTTCGTATCGAGTCGGGAAACCTGGCTCATCGTGTCCGCGATCGCCGGGTGGGGAACGGCGCCCGCGTCGTCGCGCCGCAGCTCCCGCTTGCGGAAGAACGTCCCATCCAGGATGGCCACATCGGCGGCGCGGATGTGCGAGATGACCTCCG
>BQJX01000066.1 GCA_021604925.1 Gemmatimonadota bacterium | reverse complement strand
GATCAGGCTCGGCCGGTTGTTGGACGCGGTCGCCCTGCCGGTGAGCTTCTTCAGCCGGGCCTGGAGCTGGCGAGTGGTCAGGCGTTCCAGGTCGGCGGTCCCCTCGTTCTTGTCGTTCGTCGTCATGGCCTTTCCTCCTGGTTTGAGGGCCGGGGACATGACCGCTCCGATGGGCCTATCACATCCACTCGTATCTGAGGGCCTGTGTGGGGCCTGTGGGGCCGTTTCTGGGGCGTTTCGGGCCAGGCCCAGCCAGTCGAGGAGATCGTCCCGGCGAATCAGCAGCCGACGGCCGATGCGGACTGCGCCCGGTAACTGGGCGCGAGCCGCCATCGCGTAGACGGCGCGGCGGGTTGTGCGGAGGAGGGAAGCCGCCTCGTCGGGGGTGAGGAGACTTTGGAGCGAGCCCCCTGCGTTTATCGCAGTCGCTCCACCCGGCTGAACGATGGGCTTTCGGGAATCGGTTTCGGTATCCATAGCGAAACCGTAGTCGTTCGTTTTGGTGGCCGCACTAGGCCGATCGCGCGTCACCGGCCATTCGCAATCGTCCTATCGGGGTAGGGTCACGAAGGAGTTGCTCTGCCACGGGGGCTCTCCAAGCTCGGGGATTGGGGACGGCACAGATGGTCCGCCCTTGGCCGTCGGCCGACTAACCGCATCCCGGAACTTCTTTCCGATGTAGGTTGCGTCCGTTCGGACAAACCAAGCCGGTGCGATCAAACTTAGTAGCTCACCAGTTGCTCCATAGACTCCAGTGACCGTCGTCGGTGCTTGCGCCTTCAGGTGGCCAACGACGTTGACAATCTCCTGTCGGGAGTATGGCCACTGCTGCTTGCTGTGTTCGTGCTGATGCCTGAGTTTCCGACCGAAGAACTCGTCGTTCGGGTTGCCGAAGAAGCGCTGTTGCAGCGCGGCCTTCCTCTTTCGAAAACCCTGGCCGAATGAGTCTCGAGACTCGAGTTGGCGCAGTTGTTCCCGCTCCTCGGTGAGGAGGTTCTTCAGCTCTTGGGAGTACGGGCTGTCAGTTTCAAGCAAGCGGTCGGTTGCGTTTCCATAACGCTTCATGTTGAAGGATCTTCTCCATGAGACGCCACCCTCGTCCAAAGCCCGCTGGAGGACAAAACACAGCCACACGTCGGTGTAGTTCCGCGTGACGAACTCCGCAATCCGGTGAAGCGACACGCTGCCCTTGCGGAAGTGATTGTCGAGCTCCCGCCATCGTTCTGCCACGCCTCGCTCGTGAATCGCCTGCGGGCAGATCATATAGAAAAACTCGCCACCGTAGTCGGCAGCCTCTCTCCAGAAAGGTGATTTCAGGAGGTGACTCAGTCTACGGTTGGCAGTCTTCGTCAGCTCCGCCCGGAGTGAGGACTCGGGAGTGCCGCTGAGAAGGCGCGTACTTCTGTTGAGTCGCACGTACATCCGAGGGATGAGTTCGTCCAACACCTCCCGGTCAAACTCGATGCAGCGCCCACCGTCGTCTGGATTGAAGACGTAGCGGTTCTTTGTTCGTTTGGCGGTCCAGGCGTCGAACCCCTGTGGTTGCGCTCCCAGAAACCAGTTCAACTCCCCTGAGTGCCAGAGGTGTTGCAGCCACGACCTGGCGTCCTCCGGGGTCCGTGTGAGGTTTAGGCGGCCTCTCTTCCTCTTCATCGGGCGCTCCAGTCCGACCGGCCCTTTGTGATCCACCGGTCAATCGCGAAGGGCCGACTGCGTCGTCGCCCAGCGCGTGTTTTTCTGGGGCTCACGAAGGGGGTGCCCGCGCTGCGAAAGGCGGGGTGCCGCTCCAGGCCCCTAGCGGGTGCCCCCGTCTACCGACCTACTGGAGCAGACTGGAGCGATGCGAATGGCGCCCGGCGTCCCTGCCACCATTCTTCCCGCAGAGAAGACGATACCACGTGTGCTTCTGGAACTCCTCTGCGTCCTGATCTACGGACCGTCGAAGATCGGCAAGTCCACATGGGCTGCTCAGATCAAGGATGCCCTGTTCCTGGCCACCGAGCCGGGGCTCAACGCCCTGGAGGTCTTCCAGGTGCCGATCCGGTCCTGGTCCGATCTCCTGGCGGTGTGCGCAGAGCTTGAACGGGGGGACCACCCGTTCCGCGTGATCGTGATTGACACGATCGACAACCTCCACCGACTGGCCGCGGACCACGTTCGCGACAGGCTGAGCGTCCAGCACGAGGCCGACGCGGGCTACGGCAAGGGATTCGGGCTTATCAACGATGAGCTGCATCGGGTGCTCACCAAGCTCGCGTTTCTTCCCTACGGGCTCGTTCTGGTGTCGCACTCCGAGGAACGGGAGATCCAGACGCGCACCGGGAAGGTGTCCCGGACGGTGCCCTCGCTGCCTGAGAAGACGCGCAAGCTGGTCCTGGCGCTGGTGGACCAGATCCTCTTCGTGGACTTCGAGGATGGACCCACGACACGCCGCGTGATCCGCACAAAGACCAATCCCCGGTATGAGGCAGGCGACCGTACGGGCCGGCTGCCCGAGACCCTGGACCTCGACTTCCACAAATTCATGGCGGCCCTGACGGGTTCCGCCGGCGAAGGAGAATGACGATGAACACGACCGATCAAACACCCGACGAGTTCGATCTGGCCCAGTTGGATGACGAGTATGCGGCCGCATCGGGAGAAGACCAGTTCGAGTCCATCCCCGACGGCACCTACCCCGCGATCGTCGAGCAGGTGGAACTGAAGCGATCCAAGACTTCCAATCGGAAGATGCTGGAGTGGGAGCTGCGGATCACTTCCGGGGAGTGCGAAGGCCGGAAGCTGTGGAAGTACACGCTGCTCGAAACTCCGGAGAACCTCGTGTGGGCCAAGAAGGACTTCAACCGCGTCGGGCTTCAGCTCGCCAAGCTGTCGGACCTCCCGTCGCGCCTGGGCGAGCTGCTCGACGTGCGGGTGGAGATCACGAAGAAGACGAAGGGCGACTACGACGGGGTCTACTTCCGGGGCCGGCTGGAAGGGAGCGTCTCCAGTGGCGATCGACCCTTCTGATTGGACGCCGGTCGTGGATAGCCGCGAGCAGCGGCCGTACCAGTTCGATGGTGCGGTCGTTGCCGGGCTGCCCGCCGGCGACTACTCCGTGCTCGGTCTGGAGCGGCAGATCGCGGTGGAGAGGAAGTCGAAGGCGGACGCTTACTCGTCGCTGGGGCACGACCGGGAGCGGTTCGAGAGGGAGGTCGCGCGGCTGGCCGAGTACGCCTACCCCGCGATCGTCGTGGAGAGCTCGATGGCGCGGTTCATGATCCCGCCACCGTTCTCGCGGCTGTCACCCCGCTCGGCGCTGTGTTCGCTGCTCGCGTGGTCGGTGAAGTACCGGATCCCCGTTTTCTTCGCGGACGACCGGGCGCACGGGGAGGCGGCGACGTGGCACCTGCTGGAGAAATTCGTGCGGTATGTGCGGGAAGGGGGGCTGAGGCGTGGGTGAGGCGAATGCCTGTCTGAATGCCGCGCTCGGCTATGTCGCCCAGGGGTACCCGGTGCTGCCGGTCTCCTCGCCGCACATGGGCCGCAACGGCTCTAGCCCCGGCAAGACACCGCTCATCAAGGACTGGCCCAACGCCGCGTCTTCGGATGATGGCACCATTCAGGAGTGGTGGCGGAAGTGGCCGCAGGCGAACGTCGGGATCGTGATGGGCAAGCGGTCTGGCGTGTTTGCTCTGGATGTCGATGCGGGGACGGAGGGAGCCGAGCAATTCGCGGCGTTACTCGAACTCCACGGGGAACTCCCCGACACGGTGATCTCCCAAACGGGGGGAGGCGGAACCCACGCGCTCTTCCGGAATGATCCTCCGGTACCCTCGCTGGTTCTCACCCCAGGTTTGGAGATCAAGTCGGACGGAACCTACGTCGTGGTCCCGCCGAGTTCGCACTTCAGTGGCCGCGACTACGAATGGCGGGACTTCGAGGGACTGGGGTCCAGGGAGATCGCAGTCGCCCCAGGCTGGCTGCTTGATCTGGTTCGCAATAGGAGTGCAAGGCCGGAGACCCGACACCGCTCTCCTGCAGGTCCTATCCGCCACCATGATCGGAACAACACGCTTACCAGGTACGCAGGTGCCATGCGTCGTGTGGGTGTGTCCGATGCGGGAGTCCAGGCGGCGCTCGAAGCGGAGAACGCAACACGGGCCGAGACGCCCCTCGATCAGGCCGAAGTGCTGCGCGTGGCCAGGAGTTCCGGTCGCTGGCAGCCAGATCAGGACGCCGAGCGATTCGCCAGATGGGGTGACGTTCACGACAGCGACCTCGGGAACGCCAAGCGGCTTGTGATGGCGCACGGCAAGGACATCCGGTACGTGCCGCCATTGAAGACGTGGTTCTGCTGGGACGGCGTGCGGTGGTCCAAGGATGAAAAGGGGGAGCTGTATCTGCGTGCGAAGGATGTCGTGACTCAGCTCATCAAGCGTGCCCGGAAGACAACGGAGCCGGAGAAGCGCAGGCGCCTCGTTCTATTCGCCCTGCGCTCGGAGAATGAGCCCCGGATCCGAGGCTTGATCGAACTGGCGAAGACGGAGCCCGGGGTACCTGTACTGCCAGAGCAACTCGATCGTGATCCCTGGTTGATCAACGTTGCCAACGGAACATTGGATCTGCGCACAGGGCAACTCCGCGATCCGCAGCGATCCGATCTCATGACCAAGGCTGTTCATCTTCAGTATGACTCCACGACCGAGTGTCCGCGATGGCTCGCGTTTCTCGATCGGATCTTCGAGGGGAACACGCGGCTGATCTCGTACATCCAGCGCGCCGTGGGTTACACCCTCACGGGGTGCACGGACGAGCAGGTGTTCTTCCTGCTCTACGGAACCGGAGCGAACGGGAAGAGTAGGTTTCTAGAAGCATTGCGGCACGCGCTGGGCGAGTACGCTCGACAGACTGACTTCACGACCTTCTTGGAGAGCAAGAGCGAGCGGATCCGGAACGATCTCGCACGCCTCACCGGGGCGCGATTCGTTACGGCAATCGAGATGAAGCGAAGCGGTGCGATGGATGAGGCATTCATCAAGCAGGCAACTGGCGGCGACACCGTGACTGCTCGGTTTCTGCACAAGGAATTCTTCGAGTTCCTTCCTGCGTTCAAGGTGTGGCTGGCCGCGAATCACAAGCCGGAGATCAAGGGAACCGACAAGGGCATCTGGCGACGCGTTCAGCTCATCCCGTTCACTGTGTCCATTCCGCCGGAGGAGCAGGACAAGAAGTTGTGCGTGAAGCTCCAGGAGGAGGGAGAGGGAATCCTGGCATGGGCGGTAGAGGGATGCTTGGAGTGGCAGAGGAACGGTCTTGGCACGCCTCCCGAAGTGACCGCCGCGACCGACTCCTACAGGGAGGAAAGCGATGCACTCGCCGGGTTTCTGTACGAGTGCTGCGTTGTGGACGAGGGCCGGACCGTTGGATCCACGGATCTCTACCAGTGCTACGTCCGCTGGGCGGATCAGCAACGGGGGGAACAGAAGATGAGTCGCCAAGTGTTCTCTCGAGCATTGGAGGAGCGCGGGATCTCGAAGGACAGGAAGGAGGGAGGAGGTAGGGTGCGGTACCGGAGAATCGGTCTGAACGGGGTCGAGGAGGCCCGCTTGAAGGACTTGAAGGACTTGAAGGACGCTGAAGGGCTTTTCGGATAACTCCCCATATGAGGAGACATGGGGCTATTTGCCGGAAATCGCTTCAAGCTTGTTCAAGTCCTTCAAGGGGTACCTAAGACTGCTCTCCAGGCCACTTTCAGGATCGCGAACGCCTTCAACGGCGCTTCAAGGTACTTCAAGGATCGGAGGTAGATGGTAGTGACTGACGCGCACAACATCGTGGCCGACCTCGCGCACCTCGCCGTGCGGACGGAGGATCTCGTGCTTGATCCGCGGCCGCACCGCGTGCATCCGCCCGAGGAGTTGGCACACCTCCAGGCGTCGCTGTCCCGGTACGGCCAGGACCAACCGCTGGTCGTCCAGCGCCAAGGCATGATCGTCCGCATCGGCAACGGGCGTTTGAAGGCAGCCCGCGCCCTTGGCTGGAGCCACATCGCCGCGATCGTTCTCGACGCCGATGAAGCGACGATGATCGCGCGCGGGATCCTGGACAACAGGGTGGCCGACCTGGCGAAGAACGATGCCGACGTGATCGCGGAGCTGCTCGCGGACCTCCAGGGGATCGACACCACGTTGCCGGTCGGGTTTGACGATGGGGAGATCGCGCGGCTGCTCGATCGACTGGATGGGGTGAACGGGCCGGTTGAAGAACCGCCGGTGGACGAGTCACCCGTCAGCGTCGAGGGCATTGGCCCGGGCACCGCCTGGCGGATGGGGGACCACGCGCTGGTGTGCGGGGACAGCGGGGAGGAGGGGCGTGTTGCGCAAGCCTTCGAGCTGGCCGGTGGCCCGGCAGACCAGTTGCTCTGCGATCCTCCGTACGGCGTGGGCTACGGAGCCAAGGCGGGCCGCAGGAGCATCGCCAATGACCAGGGCGGGCAGGACTACCGGGTGTTCTTTGCGCAGTTCCTGAAGCTCGCGCAGATGGCTCACAAGAACACGGCGTACGTGTTCATGTCGGGCCAGGAGCTGCACAGCCTTCGGCTCGCTCTTCGGGACGCCGGCTTCACCTGGGCCGACTATCTGATCTGGCAGAAGAACCGGATGGTGCTCGGGCGAAAGGACTACAACGCCGCGCATGAGTTTGTCGTGTACGCCTGGAAGGGCCGCCACAAGTTCTACGGGCCGCCCGGCCATGCCAGCACCATGCTCTCGTTTGACCGTCCCGTACGTTCAGAAGATCACCCGACGATGAAGCCGACGGACCTCCTGGTTCGCCTGATGAAGGATGGGTCTGGGCCAGGCGCGCTCGTCTACGACCCCTTCCTCGGGTCTGGGTCCACGCTGATCGCGGCGGAGATGGCGGGGCGTCGGTGCCTCGGTATTGAACTGGACCCCGCCTACTGCGCGGGAACCGTACGCCGGTGGGAGCGGTTCACGGGCCGGATTGCCGAACGGTTGGAGTAGCCCATGAAGGAAACCGCGAATCACCAGCGCGCGTTTGAGGCGTACTACTCGCTCGGCGCCTCCCGAACGCTGACCGCAGCCGCTGCCAAGCTCGGCGTGTCCGTCGCGTCCTTGAAGAAGTGGTCGGGGGCGTTCTCCTGGCAGACCCGTATCGCGGAACGTGACGCCGCGGTGTCCGGCATCGTCCGGGAGCGAACCACCGAACGCGAAGTCACCCGCCAGGAACGGAACCGGAAGATCGTGGAGGCCGGGATCATTGCAACTGCCCGGGCGATCGCCGACGGGAGAATCCGCCCGTCGCTTTCCGACCTCGATCGGCTCATGAGATTGGAGGCGTTCTTGGAGGGGGAGGTAGAGAGCCGCCACGAGATTGTCGCCCGCGATCTTCGGGATAAGAGCACCGCCGAGCTGCGCGAAATCCTGCGCTCGGAACTCCAGGACCTGGAGGCGATCGAGGCCGAGTTCTCGGTGGAGAGGGCCACCGAAGGGCCGTCAGACGGCCTGTCCGCCAAGTAGACCCGGGGGCCAGGGAATAGACCCCGAAGTAGACCGGCGGTCTACCGAGGAGCGGGTGGCGCGAAAACCCCGCAACCCTTTGGTAAATGGTCAGATAGCGGCTTTGTCCTGGCCCGCCAGAACCCGGTGAGTAGACCAGCTGGGAGGGGGCCGATTCGGTCTATTCCGGTCTACCTGTGAGTTGGCCACTTCGCAGAATGTTGAATCTAAGCAACTTACGGCGTTACTGAGGGCTACCGAGGCGCCGATCGATCCTACTCGGGGGTCACTTCGCCGGGGAGCCAATCCAGAACGTTAGCGACGCGGCCATGCTCCAAGCCTGCATGGTTTCCTTCAGAGGCACGTACGCGCCAGACGAGACGATCTCGTCCCGTGTCGTAGACCCAGTCCGCGCCGCGCCGACTCTGATCGTCAAGTAGGGCGTAGTCGGAACGATCAGGTTGGCACCGACCGCGACGAGCTTCTGCTCGAACACCTCGTTGGGGTATGGCGTGGCGCCGACGACCCGTTCAGACTCCTTCCAGAGAGTGCGATTCGCGAACACCTCAAGGCCGACCACTCCGACGGGTGCCTCTGGGTTGTCGTCCAACGCGAATGCGGGGCAGGCAAGTGCGGCCAGGAGCAGCGCCGGTAAGAATGCGTGTCTCATTTTAGTCCCTCGTGAGTTGTTGGTCATGGCGGCACTTGATGGTCGGGGCAGCCTATCTCTCTGGTGCCGAACTCGCATTGCTGACGTTGTGGGGAGTGCCCAGGCCCCTATCACGTTTGATTGGACTGCCTGCTGCGAGCTTCGATCGCGCGCGCCTGGCCCGCTCGGGCGGTCCGCTCGCGTAGGGCCCCAGAGCCGCACCGCCCAGTGGGCAGGCTGCCTGGCCAGCGAGATTCGGAATCTCAGTCGTGAGGGCTACGCTCCCCCCTCTGCCATGTCGAGGACAGCCGTCTCAAGCGTTCCGTTGCTTCCGCACGTGACCGGGACGGTATCGCCGGGAGGGCCCCAATGGTCGGTGGTCGGTGGCCCGGTATTGAATGACATGCTGTAGTGCTCCGGCTCAACCGATCCTGCTCCCTGGACAATCTTTAGTGCTCCACCGATTGCTTGGTAGCTGCCAGTCACGTCGACGTTGAAGATGTATCGGCAATTCACGGAAACGCGCGTGGCGCGGTCGCCGTCGGGCGCTACGTAGACGTTCATCCTGCCTTCGATCTCTGTGTTCCGATTCAAGACGTAGTCGCCGTATGCATTGGAGCCCAGTTGCTTGGAGTGCTTGAACTGGGCATCTTCAGCAACTTGGTAGTTGAACACCTCGTCCTTGTACGTTCGCGTTGTGCGACCGCAGTCTATGTACGACTCCGGGTCGTTCGCGCGGAACGATAGATTGATGAGACGGGACTCCTTTTCAATGTTGTTGATGACGAAGAAGCTCTTGGACAGCTCTCCGACCAGCCGGTTCCAGACTACCTCGAAGGGTTCCAGGATGATCCGCTTGTTCTGAATCTCGATCGGGGCGGGTCCTTCGATCATGTGAGAGACTTTCGGCGCGGTCGCGCAGCCAGAAACCGCAATGCAAGCAGCGAGGGCGGGCCAGATACGCGTTGTCATTTCACATCCTCAATGTTGGGGTGAAACTGCGCGGCGGCCGGACACCGGATCCGCATGCATCATGATAGTTGCAGGCAATCGGGCTTGTCGAGCCAGGGTAACGCAAGACTAGCTGGAGGGACTCAAGCCGAAGGGTCAGCGTCTGGCGGGGACCACGCTACCTCCGGGGCGCGTCCGTGCGAATAGGGAATCGGCGGGGAAGTGAACCGCCCCGGGTTTTCCGGAGAGCTCGTTACTTGACTCCGGCCACTTTGACCTGAGCTTCCTGACTTCGATTGTACTCCTCCTCGAACTCGGCCGGCGGAACATATCCGATCGGCTCGAGGAGACGTTCGTTG
>BQJX01000065.1 GCA_021604925.1 Gemmatimonadota bacterium | reverse complement strand
TTGACCCATATGTTCGGGGACATTCGCTACACCTACACCGATCGGCGATCCTCGCGGTTCAGCCGCGTCCGGGACCGACCCGGTTACCTGTACCAGTTCGGCCTGTCGAGCCTGGACCTGGGGCTCATCGTGCCGCGGTCGGGAGCGAACCTGATCGAGGACAACTCCACCAACACCTACGACTCGCGCCTGGACACCTCGTTCCAGCCGGCTTCGGCGCTGTTCATGAGCGTGGCCTACCAGCGGTCCATCAATCGACGCTCGCAGAACGGGTCGCGCAACAAGACCGACAACGTGACGTTCCCCGACGTGTCGCTGAGCCTGGACGGGCTGGAGAACCTGGCGCTCTTCCGACGCTGGACCAAGACGACCTCGCTGTCGTCGTCGTACCGCAAGCAGGTCAATCGCGCCGGCCGGCTCACCGCCCCCGGGACGGAGTTGGAGCCCGGGCGACCGTGGTACGACACGGAAGCCACGGACGTCGACTTTTCGCCCCTGGTCTCGCTGACGGCCACCACCCGATCCGGCCTCAGTGCCACGCTGGCGCACAACCGGTCCAAGGGGATCGACGAGTCGATCACGGACTTCTCCTCGTCCCGGACCGAGGCCACCTCGTCCGGGTATCGACTCACCGGTCGCTACGGCTTCTCGGCGCCGAACGGGTTCTCGTTCTTCGGCAAGCGGATCCGGTTCCGCAGCGACCTGACCCTGAATCTCGACATCGATCGCACCGAGCAGAAGTCCGTGGAGTCGAACGCCACGACCACCACCACGCGAAGCCACCGCAAGACGCTGAGCGTGAAGCCGCGTGCCACCTACAACTTCTCGCGCAAGGTCCAGGGCAGCCTGGACATCAGCTACGGCAAGTCGAAGGATCTGCAGTTGGATCGCACCGAAACGGTGGTCAGCGTGGCCCTCGAAGCGCTGATCAAGTTCTGATGAACATCACGCGGCGGGCGGCGGTGGCCGCGGTAGCGGCGGCCTGCCTGGGGCTCGCGATCGGCTGCGGGTCCGGGAGCCGCGAGTTCGACGAGGCGGCGGCGTGGCAGCACCTTCTCGATCAAGTGGAGATGGGTCCGCGCGTCCCCGGCAGCCAGGCGCACGCGAACGCGTTGGCGTACTTCCGGTCCCATCTGGAGACCACGGCGGATCGCGTGGTCGTGGAGTCGTTCGACGGGGTCTGCCCGCTGGACTCGTCGTCCGTCACGTTCCACAACGTGGTGGCCACGTTCCGGCCCGAGTCGCCGCGGCGCATTCTCTTTGGCGCGCACTGGGACAGTCGGCCCTTCGCGGATCAGGACGAGGATCCGGCCCGCCGGCGGGAGCCGGTCCTGGGCGCGAACGACGGCGCGTCCGGAGTGGCGGTGCTGCTGGAGATGGCCACGCGGTTCGCGGAACGGCCTCCGGGAATCGGCGTCGATCTGGTGCTGTTCGACGCGGAGGACTGCGGCCGCGAGGGCGAGCCGGACACGTGGGCGCTGGGGTCGCAGGAGTTCGTGCGGCGGAACCCGTCGTACCGGCCGGCCTACGCCGTGATTCTGGACATGGTGGGTCGCGACGGGATGCGCCTCCTGCGGGAGGGCAACTCGGTGGCGGCCGCGCCGCGACTGGTGTCGGCGATCTGGGCCGTGGCGGCCGAGGTGGGGGCGACCGCGTTCACGGACTCGACCGGCCGCCCGGTGTGGGATGACCACGTGGCATTCCTGGAGGCCGGGATTCCGGCCGTCGACATCATCGACTTCGAGGATCCGCGCTGGCACACCACGGCCGACGATGTGGAGCACTGCTCGGCCGAGTCCCTGGGGCAGGTGGGGCGGGTGGCTCTGGCCCTGGTCAGGAAGGCGGAAGAGGCCGAATCGCCTTGACAGAGGGGTGTGAAAGGCGCAGATTCGCTTCGTGGCCTGCGGGAAACCGGAGGCTTTCCTTTTGCCCGCTCGTGGGGCTGGATCCGCTCCGATCATGCTCCCGGGAGGGGCGTAACCGCCTGGGACGCCCATGGATAGCTTGGATCGGACGCTCTTCACCGAACTCGAACCCCTGGTCACCGCCCAGGGTGTGGATCTGGTCGAGGTGGGGGTCACCCCCGGCGGCCGGCGAACGGTGATCCAGGTCGTGATCCATTCCGAGCAGGGGATCAGCCACGGCGACTGCCGTCGAGTCACGCGGGCCGTGGGCGGTTGTCTGGACGAATCGAGCTCGGTGACCGGGGCCTACGTGGTGGAAGTGTCGTCCCCCGGCGTGAATCGCGTCATCAAGGATGCGCGTGAGTTCGAGCTGTTTCGCGGAGACGCAGTGCGCGTGGTGCTGAACGAGGATGTTCCGGATCGGCAGGTCACGGGGCAGGCGGCCGGCACGCGGACGTTGGAAGAGGAAGTTGCGGTCGTCGTCCTCCGTGAGGACGGCGAGGAGTCGGTCATTCCGTGGTCCCGGGTCGCAAGAGCGCGGCTCATACCGGACACACCGGGACGGGGCGGCAACGGAGGAAAGGGATCATGAACTACGAGATTCTCGAGGCGCTCGGGCAGATCGCCCGAGAGAAGAACGTGGACAAGGAACTCGTCATTGCAACGCTCGAGGCCGGGATCGTTTCGGCCGCGCGTCGTCGCTACGGTGCGAACGCCGACATCCGCGTTGTCTTCGACCAGGCCAGTGGCGGCATGAAGATCGAGTACGTCCGCAAGGTCGTGGATGACCTCACGGAAGAGGAGATCGAGATCGAGCTGGACGACGCTCGGCTCGAGGATCCCGACGTGGCCGTGGGGGATGATCTCGTGGTGGAGCTTTCGCTGGCCGAGTTCGGCCGCAACGCGATCCAGGCGGCCAAGCAGGTCGTGGTGCAGCGCGTGCGCGAGGCCGAGCGCGACAACGTCTACGAGAACTACCACAACCGCGTGGGCGAGATCCTGACCGGGACCGTGCAGCAGGTGAACCGCGGCAACATCATCGTGAACCTCGGCCGCGCCGAGGCGTTGCTTCCGTGGCGTGAGCAGATCCGCCGCGAGCAGTACCGACAGGGCGACACGGTGCGCGCCATGGTCATCGACGTGCAGCGGAACGCCAAGGGACCGCAGATCATCCTGTCGCGGGGATCGGGCGAGTTCCTGGCCAAGCTCTTCCAGCAGGAGGTCCCCGAGATCATGGAGGGGATCGTGCGGATCGAGGCGGTGGCGCGCGAGGCGGGCGGCCGTTCCAAGATCGCCGTTTCCTCCAAGGAACTGCGGGTGGATCCCGTCGGCGCGTGCGTCGGCATGAAGGGATCGCGCGTGCAGGGAATCGTGCGTGAGCTCTCCGGCGAGCGGATCGACATCGTTCCGTACTCGGATGACCCGATCGCGTTCGTGACCAAGGCGCTGTCGCCCGCGCGCATCCTGCAAACGAGCCCGGACGACGAGAACAAGATCATGAAGGTGATCGTGACCGACGATCAGCTGTCGCTGGCCATCGGCAAGAGCGGACAGAACGCGCGTCTGGCGGCCAAGCTGACCGGCTGGGAGATCGATCTGGTCTCGGAGCACGAGTTCGCGCGTTCGCGGGGCGAGGTCCCGCGCGAGGATCACATCTCCGTGCAGGACGTGGACGGTCTGGGCCCCAAGGTGGTGGAAAGCCTGATCGGGTCCGGGTTCGAGACGGTCCAGGACGTGGTGAAGGCCAGCATCGAGGACCTGATCAACGTGCCGGGCGTGGGCGACGTGACGGCCCAGAAGATCTACCTGGCCGCGGTCCAGCACATGGAGTTGGTGGAAAAGGAGGCCGCAGAAGCCGCGGCGGCCGCCGAGACGGAGAAGGCGGAAGTGGAAGCCGCTAAGCTGGTGGAGGCGCCGTCCGAGCCGGAAGCCGTGGAAGAAGAGGCCCCGGCCGCGCCCGTCGCGCCCGCGGCACCGGTGGTCGTGCCGGCGGCGGTGAAGGCGCCGGTCCGCCCCACGAGCAAGGTGGAGGGCGAGGGCGACTCGTACATGGACGATCTGGAAGCGATGGAGTCCGAGTTGACTTCGGCGTGGGAAGATCCGGACGTGAAGCCCGACGCGGATGCGGACGCGGAAGAGGGCAAGGACTCCGCGGCTCCCAAGGGCGAGTAGCCTTTGCCGGTTCGCACGTGCGTGTCCTGCCGACGTCGGGCCGAGAAGCGGGAACTGCTTCGGTGGGTCGCGGACGAGAACGGAGCGCCGGTCCCGGATCCGCGGGCCCGACGGGAAGGCAGAGGAGCGTACGTTTGTCGGACAGAAGAGTGTTTGGATCGTCTGAAACGACGATTCCGAAAGCGGGGGGTGGACACGGAAGCGGCCGTGGCGGCCTTCCGGCTTGCGATTCAGGGGGGCGTCCTCCAGAATGTCGCGGGCGAAACGCATGAGTTTTGAGGAGATCCGAGGCCTGGTGGGTTTGGCGCAACGCGCCAGGAGCCTGGCCATCGGATCGCGTGAAGCCAGGGGAGGCATGCGAAGAGGCGAACTCGGGTTGATTCTGCTGGCGACGGACAGTTCGCCGCGGGACCGTGAACGGCTGATCCGAGTGGCGGAAGAAGAGGGAGTGCCATCCTTCAGCGCGGGCACCGGTCAGGAGATGGGTGCCGTGGTCGGCCGAGGCGCGGTATCGGTCCTGGGAATCCGGGACCGCAATCTCGCCGCGGGGATCGCGCAGCGGCTGGAGAAATCAGGACAGAAGCCCCTTCCGGGGCCCAGTCCAATGGGGGGCGATTGATATGACGAGACACAACCCGGCCGATCCCGGGATGGCTCTCGCGCCGGCCAAGGAGTCGGGCGGGAAGCCCGAAAAGGTGCGGATCTACCAGATCGCGAAGGAGTACTCCGTCTCCAGCGAAGCCATGCTGAAGATCGTGCGCGGTCTCGGAGCCGAGGCCAAGAGCCACATGAGTTCCATCGACGCGGACATTGCCAAGAAGGTTGAACAGGAGTTCAACAAGGAGAAAGAGGCAGTCAAAGAGGACTTCGCCCGGAAGCGTGCGGTGGATCGGGCCAGCCGCAAACGTCAGCAGGGCGCACTTGCCTCCAAACCCGCAGAGGCCGCCACGGTCAAGGCCGACGTGAAGGCCAAGACGCCGCCCCCCGCCGGTGGCGGGCCGCAGGCGCGTCAGCGCGGCGGCGGTGGCCGTCGTCCGGTCGACCAAAAGGTGGTCCGCGCGAACATCAAGAAGACCATGTCCGAGGACAAGGGCAAGCGGCGCTACCGCAAGCGGAAAGAGGATGCGGTGGCCACGGAGGAGGAGACCAAGATCCTCCGCGTCACGGAGTTCATCTCCACGTCCGAGCTGGCCAACTTCCTGGACCTTTCGGCTTCGCAGATCATCGCCAAGGCGATGGAGCTGGGTTCCATGGTCACGATCAACCAGCGACTCGATCGCGACATGATCGAGATGCTGGCCGACGACTTCGGCTGGACCGTGGAGTTCGAGTCGGTCATGGAAGCCGAAGTGGTGACGGAGGAGGAGGACGAGGTCCGCGAGGAGGACCTTCGGCCGCGTTCGCCGGTGGTCACGATCATGGGCCACGTGGATCACGGCAAGACGAGTCTGCTGGATCACATTCGCGAGTCGAACGTGATCGCGGGCGAGTCCGGCGGCATCACCCAGCACATCGGCGCGTACCACGTGGAGTTGCCCAAGGGCGTGATCACGTTCCTGGACACTCCCGGTCACGAGGCGTTCACCGCCATGCGGGCGCGCGGCGCCCAGATCACGGACATCGTGATTCTCGTGGTGGCGGCGGACGACTCCGTCATGCCGCAGACGATCGAGGCCATTGACCATGCGAAGGACGCGGAAGTGCCCATCATCGTGGCGATCAACAAGATCGATCGCCCGGGCGCGAATCCGGAGCAGGTACGGCAGCAGCTGACCGCGCACGGCATTACGCCGGAAGCGTGGGGCGGCGAGCACATGGTCGTGGATGTTTCCGCCAAGACCGGCCAGGGCGTGCCGGAACTTCTGGAAGCGGTGCTTCTCCAGGCGGAGGTCATGGAGCTGCGGGCGGACCCGAACCGCCCCGCCAAGGGCGTGATCATCGAGTCGCGCAAGGAGCGCGGCCGCGGCACGGTGGTGACCGCGCTGGTGCAGGAAGGCCAGCTCAAGGTCGGCGACGCGATCGTGGCCGGGTCCGAGTCGGGCCGGGTGCGGGCGCTCACCAACGAGCGGGGCCAGCGGATCGAGAGCGCGGGTCCGTCCACCCCGTGTGGCGTGCTGGGATTCTCCGATGTGCCGGCGGCCGGCGAGACGTTCCGCGTGATGAAGGACGAGCGGGCCGCGCGCGAAGTCGGGGCGCGGCGGGCGCAGCTCATGCGGGAGCAGGAGCATCGCTACCATCGCCACACCACGCTGGAGAACCTGTTCGAGCAGATCCAGGGCGGCGAGACCGCCGAGCTGCGCGTGGTGATCAAGGCGGACGTAGAGGGCTCCATGGGAGCCGTCGCGGACTCGCTGCAGAAGATGGCCACGGACGAAGTGGAGATGCGCGTCGTCCACCGCGGAGTGGGTGCGATCAACGAGTCCGACGTGCTGCTGGCCGCGGCCTCCGACGCCATCGTGTTGGGCTTCCACGTCACCATGGATCCGGTGGCGGAGCAGACGGTCAAGCGCGAGGGAGTGGATGTTCGCACGTACGAGATCATCTACGAGATGGTCGAGGACGTGCGCGCCGCCATGGAAGGTCTCCTGAAGCCGGACATCGAGCGACGCACGCTGGGTCAGGCGGAGGTGCGCGCCATCTTCCGCGTGCCCAAGCTCGGGACCATCGCGGGCAGCATGGTGGTGTCCGGGTTGATCAAGCGCAACGCCGGGGTTCTGGTGAAGCGCGCCGGCAAGACGGTCCACGAGGGCAAGATCGGTTCGCTGCGTCGCTTCAAGGACGATGTGTCCGAGGTGAAGAGCGGCTTCGAATGCGGGATCGGCGTGGAGAACTTCCCGGGAGTCCGGGAGGGCGATGTGCTCGAGGTGTTCGAGGACGTCGAGGTCGCGCGCAGGCTCTAGGACGACGCCGTGAGAGTGGCTACGCTGGAAGTCGACTTTCGAATTCCGGGGGCCGACAGCCTGAAGGCCAAGCGGAAGGTCGTGGCGAGCCTTCGGGATCGGATCCGGGCGCGGTTCCCGGTCGCCGTGGCGGAGACCGGGAACCAGGAGTTCCACGCGCGCGGCATGATCGGCGTGGCCGCGGTCGGGGGAGAGGGCGCCGCCGTGGAGCGCGCCCTCGACGGGATCCAGCGCCTCATCGAGTCCGATCCCAGGATCCTGATCGTGGAACTGGTCCGCGACTCGTACTGAGTCCGGAAACTGAGTCCGGAAGGAAGACATGCGCTCCACGCGACTGCGCCGCATCGACGACCAGATGAAACGAATCCTGGGCGAGGCCCTGATCACGGAGGTCATGGACCCGCGCATCGGGTTCGTCACGGTGACCGGCGTGAAGGTGTCCAAGGAGTTCGATACGGCCAAGGTGTTCGTGTCCGTGCTGGGAGATGAGCACGCGCGGTCCGAGACGATGTCGGGACTGCGGAGTGCCGGACCGTACCTGCAATCGCGGATCGGCAAGGCCATGCGCCTGCGCCGGATCCCGCTGCTGCGCTTCATCTACGATGACTCGGTGGAGCGGTCCATGCACATCGGCCAGCTGCTGCGTGACGCCGAGGCCACGTCCGGCGACGGGGCCGAGGTGGCCGACGGATCGGACGCCGGCTCGCCGCTCGCCGACGCGGATCCGAACGCCGCCGACCCGAATGCCGGAGACCCGCCATCGCCCGACGATCCCGAGGCAGAGCCCGGAGAGGAGCGCGCGTGAGAACTCCCTTCATCGAGTTCCTGCGGGAGCACTCCCGCTTCGTCATTCTTTCGCACGTGGATCCGGACGGAGACGCGATCGGGTCCGCGCTGGGGCTCGCCTGGATCCTGCGCGATGCCGGCAAGTCCGCGCAGGTGCTGCTTCCGGGCGGCACGCCGGAGCTGTACGCGTTCCTGACCGGCGCCGACGACATCGGGGCGGTGGCCGCCGACGCGAACCTGACCGATGCGGCCGTGATCGCCGTGGACGCCACGTCGCCGTCGCGGCTGGGCGAGCTGGCCAGCCTGCTGGAGCGCGGCCGACCGGTGGCGAACGTGGATCACCACGGGGACAACGCGCGCTTCGGCGACGTGGACCTGGTGGACAGTTCGGCGTGCGCCACCGCGCTCATCCTGTGGGAAGTGGCGGGCGATGCCGGCTTCCGGGTGTCCAAGGCGGCGGCCGAGAACCTCTACGCGGGAGTCCTCACGGACACGGGGCGGTTCTCCTACACGAACACGGATCAACGGACGCTGCAGGCGGCCGCGGAACTCGCCGGTGCCGGCGCGGAGCCGTTCACCATTGCGAACGCCGTGTACGGCACGCGCACCATCGCGTCCGTGCGACTCCTGGGTCGCGCGCTGGAAACGCTGGATCTCCGGGAAGGCGGGACCGTGGCCAGTATCCACGTCACGCAGGCCATGCTGCGGGAGACCGGCGCCACGCAGGAGGACGCCGAAGGCTTTTCGTCCTGGCCCAGGTCCCTGGCCGGGGTCAAGGTGGGTATCTTCCTCCGCGAGACGGAGGACGGAATGATCAAGATCAGTTTCCGATCGAGCGAAGGAGTACAGATCGATGGCGTTGCCGGCCGATTCGGAGGGGGCGGGCATCCCAGCGCCTCCGGAGCCAGGATTTCGGGCTCGATCGAAGAAGCGAAGCAGGCGGTCCTCCAAGCCGTCTCCGAGCACCTCCGCAGCACTGTCTGAGCCGCCCGGCGTCGTCGCCATCGACAAGCCGGCGGGGATGACATCTCACGATGTGGTCGCGCGCGTGCGTCGCATTCTCGGCGGGGCCAAGGTGGGACACGCGGGCACGCTGGACCCGGACGCCACCGGCGTGCTGGTGCTGTGCATCGGCAAGGCCACCAAGATCTCTTCCTTCCTCATGGAAGCGGACAAGGTCTACGAAGGAGTCGGCCGTCTCGGCCAGTCCACCGACACGCAGGACGCGTCGGGGACCGTGCTGCAGGAGCGCCCGGTGGACGTCACGCCCGAGCAGCTGCGCGAGGCATCGCGGCGCTTCGTGGGCCGCATCGAACAGATTCCGCCCATGTACTCCGCGCTCAAGGTGGACGGCAAAAAGCTGTACCGGCTCGCCCGCAAGGGCGTGGAAGTGGAACGGCAGCCGCGCCCCGTGCACGTGTACTCGTGGGAGCTGCGCTCGGTGACGATTCCCGAGTTCGAGTTCTCGGTGTGCTGCTCCAAGGGCACGTACGTGCGAACCCTGGTGCACGACCTCGGCGAGGCGGTCGGTTGCGGCGGACACCTGGCGCGCCTGGCGCGCCCGCGGCAGGGCGGCTTCGGACTGGAAGACGCGCTCTCGTGGGAGGCGCTGCAGGAACCGGACGCCGCCGACGTCCTGCGACGGTCCAAGGTCTCGCCGGACGACGCGCTCTCGTTCTTCGACACGCTGGAGCTGCCGCGGAGCGCCGAGCCGCTCCGGGTGGGCGGCGTCCTTCCGCCGGATCTCCTGCCGGACGGCGAGCCCGGAACGTTTC
>BQJX01000064.1 GCA_021604925.1 Gemmatimonadota bacterium | reverse complement strand
GCGCAGCCACGCCTCGTCGATCAGGTTGACGGAGGAGTCGGGCCGATCCTGCACCACCACCAGTACGTCGTCGCGAAGCTCTGTCGCCAGCAGCCGCGGAGTGCCGCCACCCTGCGCGCCGATTCCGGTCGCCGAAAGACTCATCGTCTCACTCATGCCGCTCTCTCCAGGACGATCGCGGAGCCCTGCCCGCCACCGACACAGAGGCTGGCCACGCCCATGGCGACGTCGGCGTCCACGAGTTCCGCGAGCAGGGTGACCACGAGGCGCGCCCCGGTGGCACCGATGGGGTGACCCAGCGCGATGGCACCGCCGTTCGGATTCAGTTTGTCGGGAGGAATCTCGCCCGGTGCGCGCATCCGTCCGAGTTCCGTCTGGGCGAACCGGTCCGAGCCGAGCGCGTGGACGCACGCAATGACCTGGGCGGCGAACGCTTCGTTGATCTCCACGCGGTCCATGTCGGACAGCTCGGTGCCGGCGCGATCCAGGGCCACCGGAATCGCCAGGGCCGGTCCCAGACCCATGCGGCTGGGGGACAGCCCGCAGGTGGCGTGGCCGCGGATTCTCGCCAGGGGACGGAAGCCGTGACTGGCCGCCCACTCCTCGGAGGACACCAGCACCGCCGCGGCGCCGTCGGTGATCTGGCACGAGTTCCCGGCGGTGACCGTGCCGTCGCGTCGTTCGAAGACGGGACGGAGCTTCGCGAGCGCTTCCAGGCTCTGCTGTTCGCGCGGGCCGATGTCCTCGGTGACGACCTTCCGGTAGTCCGGTCCGATGAACAGCGGCGCGATCTCCGGCCCGAAGCGGCCCCGCTCCCGGGCGGACGACGCCCGCTGGTGGCTCCGCAGCGCGTAGGCGTCCTGGTCCTCGCGGGTGATCCCGAACTCGCGCGCCAGAATCTCCGCGGTGCGGCCCATGCTCAGGCCGCAGACCGGATCGGTCAGCCCTTCCAGCAGCGCGGAGCGCGGCATCATGCGCTGCCAGTCCAGCGCCCGCAGCGCGGCGAGCTTGCGCGCGGGCGTGCGGGCCTTGGCCCAGCGGACGAACCACGGGTTCGCTTCGGGCGGAAGCTGCATGGGGATCTGGCTCATGTTCTCCGTACCCCCGGCCACGATCAACCCGGCGGAGCCGGCGGCCACCTTGTCCGCGGCGATCTGGATGGCTTCCATCCCGGAAGCGCAGTTGCGATGCACCGTGAGTCCCGGAACGGACTCGGGCAGGCCGGCCATCAGCCCCACCACGCGCGCGATGTTCGGCGCGTTCGCCGGCGTCCCCGCGTTCCCCAGGATGATCTCGTCCACCTGTTCGGGCGTCACGCCCGCTCCATCGATCAGTTCCTGGACGGCCCGCCGGCCCAACTCCTTGGCGGGAACGGACCGGAAGTCTTCGCCCGCGCGCACCATCGGGGTTCGAACGGCGCCCAGGATCACGGGGGTCGGCATCAGCCGGCGCTCCTTCCAAAGATCTGCAGGGGGGAATTGTCCTTGAGCCAGCGCACCATTCGCGTCCATTCGCCGGTGTCGCGCGAGCGCGGGATCTTGGTCTCCAGGATCTGGTGGATCGCGGGCACGGATCGCTTTCCCGCTTCGTACCCCACGCGGATCAGGTCGGCCGCGCGATCCAGATCGTAGGGTCCGAACTCGGCCAGGTTCGGCCGGACCACGTGGTCGGCCAGGCCTTCGGACACCCGGGCGTTCCGCTGCGACACGAAACCGATCACGCGAAGCGCCACTTCGAAGAAGTTCTTGGGATCCTTCATGTGCCAGTTGCGCACGCCGCCCAGGTTCACTCCGATCCTCACGTCGCAGTGGAACTGCTCCAGGGTCTGGATCGGCAGGTACTCCACCAGTCCGCCGTCCACGATCAGGTTCCCATCGATGGAGACCGGGGGGAAGAGCTGGGGGATGGAACAGCTGGCCCGGATCGGCGGGCCCAGCGGGCCGCTGGTGAAGACCGCCTTTCGCCCCGTGGTGAGGTCCGCGGTGACCACGGCCAGGGGCTTCTTCAGGTCCTCGAAGCGCTTGGCCGGCAGCCGGTCGTTCACGAAGCGTTCGAGCTTCTCGTTCGAGAGGAGGCCTAGCCGCGGAATGGTCACGCGGGTCAGCTTTTTCCAGGAGAGCTCTTCGGCCAGGGCTTCCATTTCGTCGATGGGAGTGCCGGCGCAGTAGAAGGCGCCAATGATCGAGCCGCCGCTGGTGGCGGTGACGGCGTCGATCTCGATGCCGGCCTCCTCGAAGGCCCGGAGAATCCCCACATGGGCGACCACCTTGGCGACGCCCCCGGAGAGAGCGACACCGACCCGAAGACGATTCTCGTGGGTCACGGCGACCTCCGTGTCTTGACCCCGCCCGGGCTCCGGTTTACGATTCGCCGGTAGGGGTGTTCCGGGTGACGTGTGGGGCAGGGACGTGAGGAGCACATCACACCGCTATTCGTGGGAACCCCCGCAACGCGAGTCAGTTCATCTTTCCACGCGAACTGCAGGGTGTCCATGAACCTCTCCGATATCGATCTGAACGCGCTTTCGCACGCGCTCGATGACTCCGATCCCGACCGCGAGTACTTTCTCAATCTGGAAGATGCCTCCTTATGGACTTTCGTCTTTTCGGAGGCCACGGATGAGACTAGAAATCGTCACGCCGAAGTCCTGAGCACTCCGGGCGTCTGGAGGGCGGTGCCTTCGCGGACGACCCAGGAGACCTACGAGGAGATCGAGGACTTCGTGGAGTCCCTGCCGGAGGATCGGGTTCAGGATGGCTTGTTCCGGGCTCTGGAGCGCCGGGGCGCGTTCAAGAACTTCCGGGAGGCGCTCATGGAGCACCCCGAGGTCCGTCAGCAGTGGCTGTCCGCCAGCAAGAAGCGATCGAGGGAGCGTCTCCAGGAGTTCCTGGACGTTCTGGGGTGGGCTCAGCCGGAAGCCCTGGTCACCGAGGTTGCGGCGTGAGTCGACGTCGGATCGCGCTGCTGACCGGCGGCGGTGATGCGCCGGGGTTGAACGCAGTGATCCGCGCCGTCGTGAAGTCGGCCGTGGGAAGAGGCTGGGAGGTCCTGGGCATCCGGGACGGCTTCGAAGGCCTGCTGTCCCGCTCCGGCCTGATGCCCCTGGTCGCGGACGACGTCCGCGGCATCCTCCAGACGGGCGGCACCATCCTGGGCTCCAGCAACCGGGGCGACCCGTTCCGGTTCCCGGAAGAGAAGGATGGCAAGGTCGTTCGCGTGGATCGGTCCGCGGAGGTCGTCGCCAAGATCAAGACGCTGTCGCTCGATGCGCTCATCGTGATCGGCGGCGACGGGTCGCTCTCCATCGCGCAGCGACTCGGCGAGATGGGCGTCCCTGTGGTCGGGATCCCCAAGACGATCGACAACGATGTCGTCGGGACGGATCTGACGTTCGGGTTCAACACCGCCTGCCAGACCGCCATGGCCGCCATCGATCGGCTGCACACCACGGCGGCCAGCCATCATCGCGTGATGGTGATCGAGGTGATGGGCCGCGATGCCGGCTGGATCGCGCTGAAGGCCGGGGCGTCCGGGGGCGGCGACGTGATCCTCATTCCGGAGATTCCCTACAGCATCCAGGCGATCTGCCAGAAGTTCGCGGAGCGCGAAGCCCGCGGCGCCCGGTTCTCGCTGGTCGTGGTGTCGGAGGGAGCGCATCCCGAGGGCGCCGGCAAGGTCGTGGCCCAGACGGCGGACAAGAGCCGCACCGGGTACGAGCGCCTGGGGGGAGTGGGCCATGCCCTCGCGCGCGAGATCGAGGACAGCTACGACACCGAGTGCCGCGTTACGGTGCTGGGTCACGTGCAGCGCGGCGGCACGCCGACCACCATGGACCGGATGCTGGGCACGCGCTTCGGGGTGGGAGCGGTGAACATGGTGGAAGCCGGCGAGTTCCAGCGGATGGTGGCGTTGCGCTGCGAGCAGATCACCAGCGCTCCGCTGGCGGATGTGACCGGAGCGCTCAAGCTCGTGGATCCGGACGGGGAAGAGGTGCGGGCGCTGGAGTCGATCGGTGTCAGTTTCGGTCGTCCGCGGCGCGGGAGTGAAGCTGACGTCTAGGGGTTCTCCCTATTAGCTTGACGACACGTCACGAATCCTCTTTTCTGCGTATCGACGGTGTGGCGAGGTAGCGACCGGAGGAGGGGCGATGCGGAAGATCGGCGAGAACATCCGCTTCTACCGAAACCTGCGGGGCCTCACGCAGACGGCCCTGGCCCGCAAGGTCCAGGTGGCCCCGGCCTACATCAGCCAGATCGAAGCCAACCAACGTGTCCCCAGCCTCAAGGTGACCCGCCGGATCGGCAACGTCCTCGGGATCGAGGTCAGTGTGCTGGTTCGCGAGGCGGACCCGCGCGTCCAGGAAGGGCGCCTGTCGGAGTCCGAAAAGCTCGATCTGCTGCGCACGCTCATCATGTCGATCGAAGGTGAATCGCGGGCCGGCCTGGAAGCGGGAGAGACGCGCAGCGCGGAGACCCGGGCGTGCGTGGTGACCGAGCTGCATTGCAATCCCTCGTTCAGCCTCATCCTGCGCGAGTTCAGCGCCAGCTCCCAGTTCGGTCGCGAGATCGCCGAACTGGACGTGGAGTGCCACGTGATCCTGGGCGGCCACGTGCGGGTGCTGGGGGCGGATTCCGAGGCGGAGTTGAACAAGGGAGACTGTCGCTCGCTCAGTCGGGACGGCACGGAGCGGCTGCAGGCGGCTCGGGGAGCGCGCGTGGTCTCGGTCTACTCGCCGAGTCTCACGCTGGAGTCGCTCCAGGCGAGCGTTGCGGCCGAAGAGGCGGCGTCCCACGCCGTCTGACCACCCCGGCGCCATTGACCGCGGCGGGGGAGACCTTATACCTTCCTATCCTGCACCCTGCCACCTGATGCACCCCAGCCGGGATTCGCCATGTCGACATCATCCGCACCTACCGCCACCGAAGTGGCCATCCGCGAGGCCGTTGCTACCATCCTCCGCTCCATCGGGGAGGATCCGGGACGCGAGGGCCTGCTCAAGACCCCGGAGCGCGTCTCCAAGTCGTGGGGGACCCTGGCCGCGGGCTATCAGGCGGATCCGCGCGGCCTCCTCGAGGGAGCGATCTTCCACGAGGAGTGCAACGAGATGGTCCTCGTGCGGGAGATCGAGCTGTACAGCCTGTGTGAGCACCATCTCCTGCCGTTCTTCGGCCGGTGTCATGTGGCCTATCTTCCGGCGGGGAAGATCGTGGGTCTGTCCAAGATTCCGAGGGTCGTGGAGGCGTTTTCACGGCGGTTACAGGTCCAGGAGCGCCTCACGTCCGAGATTGCCCACGCGCTTGCCGATACTCTCCAGCCACATGGAGTTGGCGTCGTGATCGAGGCTCGTCACTTGTGCATGATGATGCGGGGAGTTGAAAAACAAAACAGCCTTGCCGTGACCAGCTGCATGCTGGGGGCATTCCGCGACGACCCCAAGACCCGCTCCGAGTTCATGGAGCTGGTGGGGCGCAAAGTTAGCATTTAGCTACGATTCTTGGCGGGGACCGGTCGATTTCTGGCCGCTGAGTCCCCCATTTCTCCCATGATTGACGCGCCTAGGCAACTTTGCTAGAGTTGCGCAGTGAAGTGCTGTCCCGGACCGCTAATTACCAACGGAAGGAGGTGCGCTTTTCGTCACCTGGAGGGGCCGAATGGCTCTTTCCATCCCCGGAATCCTCATCTTGATCCTGTGCTGCAACGCCTTTAGGGGGTCTGCGCAATGACGAAACGCCTTTCCACAGGTGCGCTGCTTGTCGTCTCGGCCGTGCTGTTTACGGCAATGAGTTCGATGGCTGCGTACAAGACGGGAAGAGAGTGGACAGGGACAGAAGATCCGTATGTCGCGGGTCTGCCCCTGTTCTTCCGGTCCCAAGCTGGGACCACGTGGGTCGAAGTCGGTCAGGCATGTGACGCTTCGGACTCGCTCAACTCCACGCACAGTCCGAGCCAGGTCTGGTGCTTCGAGGGTGCCGGTGGCGACAGCTCCTGGCCCGCGAACGCCGGCGGAACTCTGGGACGCGCCGGAAGCAAGTGGGATCACTGGTCCAAGTTCGATCCCCCGCTTCCTCCTTCGTCCAAGTGGTTCGTGACGAATCTCAACCCGAGCCCGACCGGCGGCGCGGGGAACCTGAACGCATGGTGTGGTTGCGACAGCGTGGGTGCAAACCCCGGCTGCACCGACACCGCGTTCTGGCTCAACAAGGAAGGCTACGGCGACGACTGGAACTACGGTCTGACGCTGTCCATGACCGGCCAGAACAACACGGCCGGTGGAACGCTGGAATTCGACATCCGCTATGACTGCGAGTGCAACTACGACTACATGTACCTTGAGTACAAAGATGGTAGTGGTGCCTGGCAGCTCATGGATGACGGCAGCGGTGGCCTGGCCGTTTTCAACGGCGTGTCCGGCAACCTGTCCGCTTCCGCTGACACGTCCCGCGTTGGACGTGACTGCGGTAACGACATCTTCGGCCACTCGGATCAGGCCGAAGTCGGTGGGTTCACGATCGAGTACCACGGTAACTCCACTTGGGTGACCGACGTGGTGTTCCCGATCCCGGCTGCCGCTTCCGGTGGTGCCGAGGTTCGCTGGCGTGGATTCTCGGACGGCGCGTGGTCCGATCAGGACAACCGCGGCGACACCGATGGTCTCGGCGCGATCGACAACGTTCTCGTGACCTTCACGGCCACGGGCGCCACCGTCTCGGACAACTTCAACGCGTCGACGGGTCCCACGGACTTCACGACGAGCATCACGTCCACCACGGGATCGCCGTTCTGGATCGCGGGTGGTCTTGAAGGATCTCCGTACGACGGTTGGCACCTGACGTTCGACCCGAACTACAAGAACAAGGGCAACACTTGTACGTTCTCGAACGACTGGATGTGGTCGTCGAAGCCGGATGCCGGAAACATTCCTGGCAAGGGCTTCAGCTACTTCCTGGCTTCCCCCGTGGTCAACTGCAGTGGTTGGTCCGGTGGCGCCATGGAGTACTCCAACTACCTCTGCGCGCCTGACGCGCGGAATGACTACCAGAACACGCACGTCCGGGTCTACGACTCGAACGAAGGTTGGTCGCCGTGGAACGACTTCGACGGCTATGTGATCTTCGGTGGTTGCGAGTTCTGGAACATGAACAGCACGGAAGACCTCACGCCGTTCCTCGGCGCCACGGTCGACTCGCTCCAGATGGGTTACGAGTTCCTGGACACCTGCTCCGCAGCGGACTTCTGCTGGGGCCGTCACTTGAACTCGATCTGGACCATCGATCAGGTCTCCATTGGTAGCTTCAATGGCGAGGCCACGGTCTTCACGACGCGTGCGATCGATCTCTTCGCGGATACGTTCTCGCGTCGCGATCCGGCTCATACGCCGCAGTTGCCGAATAGTGACCAGGGTCAGTGGCCGGGACGCGTGTTCCTGACCGCGGATTCGCTCCAGGTCACTATCAACGACTTCAACGGTGTGACGGCTGGAAACGTTCTGCTTCACTACCGTGTCGGTACCGGTTCGCCTCCGGCGTACGGCGCCTACACGAGCAAGGCGATGAACTTCTCCAACCCGGATGCCCTGTCCCCCACGGACGAGGGTGACTACCGTACGGTCATCGGAAACGGCACCACCGAGGACTTCGGTGCCGGTGCTGATATCTGGAATGCCGGAACGTCGGTCGAGTACTACATCACCTGTCTGGATGACGCTGCGAACACGGCGTACTTCCCGAATGGTGTGGATACTGGCGCCGCAGCGTTCCGTTTCCAGGTTCTGCCGTTGGGTCGCACGCTGAATGGCGCCGGCGAGAAGCTGCTTCTCGTCGATGACTACACGCGGAACGACCTGGACTTCGAGAACTCCGTTGGCTTCCAGCCTTCCGGTGGCGCGGGCTTCGGCTCGTTCACCGCGGCTGCGTTTGACCAGCCGGAGGACATGGTCGAGCGTGCTCTCGCCAAGATCTATGGTGGCGGCGAGGACGGACTGGCCACGGGTCCTGCGGATGCTCCGAAGTGGGACATCTACAACGTGCAGGGTGCCGGCTCGAGTGTTCAGTGCGAGCCGCGGATCATTGCCAACTCCACGCTCGGTATTGGTGGTGTGGCCGGTGATCTCGGTACCCCGAACTACGACGCCCTGATCTGGCTGAACGGCACGTTCGATGCGTACTCCATTGCGGATACGTCGCGCATCGAGCTGAAGTCGTACATGAACAACGGCGGTAACCTGCTGAGCTTCGGTCAGGACATCGCCAAGTTCCTGAGTGGTCAGAACCAGGGTCAGGACGCCGACTCGGCGATCTTCTTCCTCCAGGAGTACCTCGGTACGGAGTACCTGGCGGACGAGACGTCGACACGCGTGCTGAACATCTCGGGTGCCACCGGCACCTCGCTGGACGGGCTGATCTTCGGTCTGTACGGCGAGTGCAACGGCCTCCGCAAGGCGTTTGATCAGCTCGAACTGGCCAGCAGCCTTCCTGTGGGTCACACCAACGAGGTGTTGGCGTCCTACTCGGATGGCGGCGCCGGCGACACCACGGCGGCGGTTGTGAAGCTGTCGATCGCGGGTGCCGGTAACGGTATCCAGGTTGGTTTCCCGGTTGCCAGTTTCCTGAGCGATGACGCCCGTGCCTGCTTCCTGAACGCCATGCTGGTCGGTGAGTTCGGGATGACGGACATGAGCTACACCGGTTGCGAGAACACCGGTGTGGGTGCTCCGGACGTGGCGGCGAGCCGCTTCGGATTCGACTTGGCTGCGGCCTCGCCGAACCCGTTCGTGGACGTCACCAGCATCCGCTTCTCGGTTCCCAGCCGTACGCACGTGTCGATCGAGGTGTACAACATCCTTGGTCAGAAGGTGCGCACGCTGGTGGACGAGTCGCGCGACGCAGCGTCGTATGTGGAACGTTGGGATGGTCGCTCCGATGCCGGAGCCACGGTCTCCAGCGGTATCTACTTCTACAAGATGGTTGCCGGGGAGTTCTCGGACACCAAGAAGGCTGTCTTGCTGAAGTAACCTCAACCCGCTGGGTTGAAGGACTGGGGTCGGCTCTTCGGAGCCGGCCCCTTTTTTTGTTCGCCCCGCACACTCCTGCGCCCATCCCAAGCCTGTGCCACCCCACGCCCCCGCCACCTGTGCTACGTTCCGCGCCATGAACGAAGATCCCCGAGAACTCCGGGACGCCGCGGAGGAGATCGCCCGGGCTGCCGGCGAGATCGTCCGCGCGCACGTGGGTGGCGCGCTGGACGTCCAGCGCAAGGGCGCCGTGGACCTCGTGACCCGGGCGGACCGGGCCTCGGAGGCATCCATCCTGGGCGCGATCCGCGGGCGCTTTCCGGACCACGACATCCTGGCGGAAGAGAGCGGCGGCGTGGACACCACCCGCCCCGGGCAGACGCTCTGGGTCGTGGATCCCCTGGACGGCACCACGAACTTCGCGCACGGGCTCCCCATCTGGAGTGTGTCCATCGGGGTGCCCCAGGGCGGCGTGCCGGTCGCCGGCGTGGTCCATGACCCGTCCCGGAACGAGTGCTTCACCGCGT
>BQJX01000063.1 GCA_021604925.1 Gemmatimonadota bacterium | reverse complement strand
GTCGTTTGGCCCCGCCTTCCGTCCCATCGGACCTGCGTCCCCTTGGGCCTCCTATCGGACCCCGGAGCAAAGATGAAGCCACCTCTCCTGTCTCCGGAGGAGTTCCGCGACCTCTCCCGGCATTTCCCCGATCGATCCGTGCTGGTGGTCGGGGATCTCATGCTGGACGAGTACGTGTGGGGCGAGGCCGGGCGCATCTCTCCCGAGGCTCCCGTTCCCGTCGTGGACGTGCAGCGCGAGTCGCTGCGTCTGGGCGGCGCGGCCAACGTGGCCCGCAACATTGTCAGTCTGGGCGGCCGCGTGGAGTTGCTGGCGCTGGTGGGCCAGGACGACTACGCGGACTCGCTGCGCAACCTCCTGGATGAAGAGGGCATCGGGTCCACCGGGCTCGTGGCCGATCCGGATCGCCCCACCACGCGCAAGACGCGCATCGTGGCGTCGCGGCAGCAGGTGGTGCGCGTGGACCGGGAGAGCCGCGCCCCGTTGAAGGGCGCACTGCGGCAGAACTTCATCGATCGGATGGTGGCCGCCATGGAAGGGGCCGGCGGCCTGGTGGTTTCGGACTACGGCAAGGGCGTGGTGGATCGCGATCTCATGGAAGTGATCGCCGCCGAAGCGCGCGACCGTGATCTGTTCGTGGCCGTGGATCCCAAGGAGTCGCACTTCTACCAGTACCGCAACATCTCGGTGGTCACGCCGAACGTGCACGAGGCCTCGCGCGCCACGCGCATCGAGATCCGCGACGACGCGTCGCTGGAGCAGGCCGGCCGCAAGCTCCTGGCCGAGCTGCAGTCGGAGGCGGTGCTGATCACGCGCGGTCCGGACGGCATGTCGCTCTTCCGGCCGGATCAGGCCACCACCCACATTCCGGTGATGGCCCGCGAGGTCTACGACGTGACCGGCGCCGGCGACACCGTGATCGCCACGTTCACCCTGGCCCGCTCGGCGGGAGCCACCCTGGAACAGGCCGCCGTGCTGTCCAACGCCGCGGCTGCCGTGGTGGTGGGGGAGATCGGAACCGCCGCCGTCACCCCGCGGGAACTGGAAATGGCGATCGAAGTCGGGTATCCAATGGGGAACGCCACCTGATGGCGGCCTCGCCCAAGATCGGAAGCATTGAGGCCACCGTGGCGTGGCGCGCCGCCGAACGGGCGGCCGGCCGCACGGTCGTCCTCACGAACGGCTGCTTTGACGTGCTGCACCGGGGGCATGTGGATCTGCTCCGGGAAGCCAAGCGCCAGGGCGATCGCCTGGTGGTCGCCGCCAACGACGATGAGTCGATTCGGCGTTTGAAGGGCCCGGGGCGCCCATTGGTGCTCCAGGAAGATCGGGCCGAGTTGTTGGCGGCCCTGGAGATGGTGGATCGCGTGGTGCTGTTTACCGATGATACCCCCGCAGGCGTGATCGACGCCCTGCTCCCCGACGTTCTCGTAAAGGGTGCGGACTACGCCCTGGAGGAAATCGTGGGGCGGGACACCGTCGAGGGCGCGGGAGGGCGCGTGTATCGGGTCACACTCACATCAGGCCGTTCCACCAGGGAGCTGATTCGTACCGTACTCGAGCGGTACCCCAGCGTCGGGTCGGCGCGGACCGAAGAGGAGAACCGATGAATCTTCATGAGTATCAGGGGCGCGAGATCTTCGCCGCCTACGACATTCCCGTGCTGCGGGCCGAGGTGGCCAGCACTCCGGACGAGGTCCGGGAGATCGCGGCCAGGATCGGCGGCACGGTCGTGGTCAAGGCACAGGTCCACGCGGGCGGTCGCGGCAAGGCGGGCGGCGTGAAGCTGGCCGAGAACCCGGACCAAGCGGCGGAGGTGGCCAAGGCCATCTTCAAGCTGAAGATCAAGGGCTGGCCGGTCAAGAAGGTCATGGTGGCCGAGGCCTCCGAGATCGCCAGCGAGGCCTACTTCGGGATCACGCTGGACCGCGAGGCGCGTCGCAACGTGGTGATCTGTTCGGCCGCGGGCGGCATCGACATCGAAGAGGTGGCGGCCAAGACGCCGGACAAGATCGTGCGTCACCTGGTCAATCCGTCCACGGGGCTCACGGACGCGGAGGCGCTGGACATTGCCAAGCGCGTCTACTCCGACGAGAAGACGGCCCAGCAGGCGGCGGTGATCCTCTCCAAGCTCGCCAAGATCGCCAAGGAGAAGGACACGTCCCTGATCGAGATCAATCCGCTGATCGTGGACGAGACCGGCAAGGTGATCGCGCTGGACGCCAAGGTGGTCATCGATGACAACGGGCTGTTCCGTCAGCCGGAGCTGGAGAAGCTGCGCGATCCGGACTCGGAGACCAAGTGGGAGCGCATGGCGCGCGAGAAGGGTCTGTCCTACGTGAAGCTGGATGGCGACGTGGGCTGCGTGGTGAACGGCGCCGGCCTGGCCATGGCCACCATGGATCTGATCAAGTACTACGGCGGCAACCCGGCCAACTTCCTGGACATCGGCGGAAGCTCGTCGCCGGGCAAGGTGCTCACGGCCATGCAGATCATCCTGGCCGACAAGAACGTGAAGTCGATCGTGTTCAACATCTTCGGCGGCATCACCCGCTGCGACGATGTGGCGCGCGGCATCGTGGACGCGGTCAAGAAGGGCAAGATCGAACATCCGATCGTGGTCCGGCTGACCGGCACGAACGAAGAGGAAGGCCGGAAGATCCTGGCCGACTCCGACGTGAAGGTGACCCCCGCGGTCACCATGGATGAGGTGGTGCAGCAGGGGATTCGCCTCGCGCTGCAGAACAAGATCGCCGCGGCAAGCTAGGGGGACGAGCAAATGGGTATCCTGGTTGGAAAGGACACGAAGGTGCTCGTCCAGGGAATCACCGGGCGAGACGGATCGTTCCATACGGAAAAGATGGTGGAGTACGGCACCAACATCGTGGGTGGCGTGACTCCCAAGAAGGCGGGGCAGGAGGTGGCCGGCAAGCCGGTGTTCAACACGGTCAAGGACGCCGTGGCCGCCACCGGGGCCAACGCCAGTGTGATCTACGTGCCGCCGCCGTTCGCGGCCGGCGCCATCATCGAGGCGGTGGAGGCGGGCATGCCGTTCGTGGCGTGCATCACCGAAGGCGTTCCGGTGTCGGACATGGTGAACGTGTGGGACGCGCTCAAGGGAAGCGAGACGCGTCTGCTCGGTCCCAACTGCCCGGGCGTGATCACGCCGGGTGAGTGCAAGATGGGGATCATGCCGGGGCACATTCACCTACCGGGCAACGTGGGCGTGGTGAGCCGCAGCGGCACGCTGACCTACGAAGTGGTGGATCAGCTCACGCGGGCGGGCATCGGCCAGTCCACGTGCGTGGGCATCGGCGGCGATCCGATCATCGGCACCAAGTTCGTGGACGTGCTGGATCTGTTCGAGAAGGATCCCCACACCACCACCATCGTGATGATCGGCGAGATCGGCGGCACGGACGAAGAGGTGGCTGCCGAGTTCATCTCCAAGAACGTGACCAAGCCGGTGGTCAGCTTCATCGCCGGATCGTCGGCACCTCCGGGACAGAAGATGGGCCATGCGGGCGCCATCGTCTCGGGCGGCAGTGGCAAGGCCGAGGACAAGGTGGAAGCACTGACCAAGGCCGGAGTGAAGGTAGCGGTCACGCCCACCGAGATCGGCAGCATGGTGGCGGGGCTGGTTCCCGCGTAGGAGGCACGGCATCCACGGCAGGGCCGGGATGCACGGCTGGATTCGGAGCGGCTCCGCTGGGGGCCGCTCCTTTTTTTGCGGTTCCGTCCCGGTCGCGGTCGCGGTCTCGTTCCCGGTCCCCGTCCCCGTCCCCGTCCCGGTCTCGGTTCCATCCCGGTCTTGGTCCCGTTCCCGGTCCCCGTCCCGGTCCCGGGTGCGGGAAATCACCCCATTTTGAATCTTGACCCGGGAGCCCGCCTTATGGTGCCATGGGCCTGCGTACGAACGTAACAGATCCAGCAGATCGGCAAATATGTAGAAACTGCAATAGCAACGAGATAGAAGTATCTGACATCTGATGGAGTTCTCCCCCAGGGGCGCATGATACCCTTGGTTACATACCGGATTCCCCCGGTATGAACAGGAGAACTCCCCATGTCTCGCAAGTTCGTATCTCTTTTGCTGGCAGTTGTTTTCACGTGTTCGGCCGTGCCCGTCTTCGCCGATGGGCCTCAGATCGACCCGCTGGATCCGTACGATGTGGCTCAGCCGCAGACGCTCGGTGAAGTTGTGTTGCAAGATGATGACGCGGGCCTCGTCGAGAAGACGTTGCTCTTCCTGGCCACTTGGAGTGTGCCTTGGGCGGTCATTCGGTAACTGCACAAAAGGAAGCCAAACGGCTCCTCCTGTCCGCGGATGCGGAGAGAGCGGCCGATCGCTTCGATGAGGCGATCGAGAAACTTGAGCGTGCCCTCAGTTCCGAGGGCGCGCTCGAGTCCCCGCTGGTCGCGGAGATCCGACTGCGACTGGCCGAGTGTCATCGTCGCCGCAACGACCACGCGGCGTCCCTGGCGGTCCTGCAACCGCTGCTGACATTTCCATTGGAAGATGAATGGCATGGTCGCGCGCTGGCACTGTCGGCGCGGGCCGCGTTCTATCTGGGCGACATACCGCGCGCGCATGAGTGGGCCCTTCAGTCGGTGGAACTGCTGAAGAAGGAGCAGAACCTCGCCGAGCTGGACGTGGCCTTCCAGATTCTCGGGAACGTGCTGCAGAACCTGGGCCAGACCAAGGAAGCGGAGCTGGCGTTCCAGCGGGCCGTGGTGCTCGCGGAGTTGATGGACGCCCGCTCGCGCGCGGCTTCGTGTCGCGGCTCCATTGCGGGGTTGCATGTGTCGCGGTCCGACTACGCCGCGGCGGCCGAGGAGTTCCGGCTCTGCCAGGCAATCAACACGGACCTGGGCCACCGATCGCAACTGGCCCGCGACTACATGAACCTGGCCATCTGTCTGTTCCATCTCGGGGAACTCCCGGACGCCCAGGAGTCGGCGGAGCGAGCGCTTCAGCTGTTCCAGGGAATGGATGACAAGCGAGGTCTCGGCCTCACCGCGATCCTGCTCACGCGCATTGCGGCGCGGCAGGGAAGGGCGGAGGCGCGGTCGCTGCTGGACCAGGCGGTGGAACTGGCGGCGGCTTCGGGGTTCCGCAAGCTGCGGCTCATGGCGCTGGAGGAGCGCGGCGAAGAAGCGCATCGGCGCGGTGACCTGCCGGAAGCGGAGCGCCTCTTTCGCAACCTGATCAGCCTGGCCCGGCCGGAAGCGCCGGACGGCGACGCCGTGTACGAGACCCGGGCCAAGCTGGCGCGCGTGCTTTTGGAGCGCGGGGATCTGCTGGAAGCCGAGCGCCTGTCCACGCTGAGTCTGGAAGCCGCACGCAAGGCGGCGGATCGCCGCGTGCTGGGATGCGCGCTCACGGTGTTGGCGGAGGTCCAGTGGGAGCTGGGCCACCGCGAGTCGGCCGCGGCCCGGATCGAGGAAGCGCGGGGGATCTTCCGCGAGATAAAGACGCCGTTTGAGTTGGCGGAAGCCGAGGCGGTGGCGGAGAAGTTGGCGGCGGAGCCGGGGCAGGGAGCCGCGGAGATGGACCGTGCGGAGGCGGACCCTGCGGCAATCGGTGGGGCGCCGAGCCGCGAAGCCACGGCGCTGGTGGCCGTGGATCCGCGCTTCCGCCAGATCGTGGAGACGGCGCGGAACCTCTGGCAGTTGGATGGCCACGTGGTGATCCAGGGCGAAACGGGAACGGGCAAAGAAGCCATCGCGCGCTTGATACACGAGAGCGCTCCCACCAGTGGAGAGCCGTTCGTGATCCTGAACTGCGCGGCGCTGGGGGCGGACGGAACGGACGACGTCCTGGCGAACGCGTTCCGGGAGGCCGCCGGCGGATCGCTGCTGCTGGACGAAGTGGACAAGATGCCCGCCGCCGTCCAGGAGCGACTGCTGTGGGCGGTGTCCGGAGAGCATGCCCGAATCGAGGGCGCGGCGGGGGAGCGGGTGCGACCGCGGATCCTGTGCGCCGCCGGCGTGAACCTGAGACAGCTCAGCGAAGCGGGAGGGTTCCTGCCGGAGCTGTACCATCGACTCGCTGGCTTTGTGCTGGAGATCCCACCGCTTCGGGAGCGCCCCACCGACATCGCGGCGCTCACGGAACACTTTGCCCGGGGAGTGGTGGCGCCCGATGCGCTGGAACTCCTGCGTTGCTACGCCTGGCCGGGAAACGCACGCGAACTCAAGAACGTGGTGACGAGCGCGGAATTCATGGCGGGCCCGGCGGCAGTGAACGCGGCGCACCTGCCTACGTGGGTTCGCAGCTCCCAGAAACCCAGCGAAACCCTGCCGGAGCACGTGGGCGACCTGGAGCGACGACTGATACGCGACGCCCTCCAAGCCACCGGTGGAAACAAGGTACAGGCCGCAAAGCGGTTGGGCGTGTCGCGGAAGGGTCTGATTGATCGGTTGAAGCGGCTGGGCTTGTGGGATGAGTTTGGGAGGCCGCGGACTGGGGGTCGGTGAGTGGGGGGGGCGAGCGCTTCCGTGGATCGGCAAGCTGTAGAAGGACAAGAGGGTGTTCGTTGAAGACAACGCATGTCGGTGAGCTCATCAACGCAGTACGAGCACAGAAGAGCTGGAACCTCTGGTTTCGCGGCCACGCTCAAGACGATTGGGAGCTAAAGCCCTCCGTGCTGCGCGGATACACGCGAGCCCAGGAGCGTCAACTTGGAGTCCTCTTCAGGATGAAGGCCCCGGCGAGACGTGGATCTTGTCCTGCGCTTGAAGACACGGGCGCGTGGCTCACGTTGATGCAGCACTACCGACTCCCGACTCGACTTCTGGATTGGAGCCAGTCCCCCCTCGTCGCAGCGTGGTTCGCATGCGAGACCCATCGAGAGCAAGACGCAGTTGTCTGGGCCTTGGATCCCTACATGATGAACGAAGTTGTGCTCGGCGAGTCGTACTTGCGTCACATCGGGGACTCCAGGCTGGAGGCCGCTGTGAAGGCGCCGCTGTTTCCTAGCGTCACGCCTTCGCCGGACTACGCAGCAATCCTGACGGAAGAGACGGATCCAAGGATGTTGGCGCAAAGCGCACGCTTTACCCTGCATGGAACAGACGCGGCCCTTGAGCAACATTCGAGCGCGGAGAAATTCCTGTGGCGCTTCATCATCCCCAGGGGGGCGAAACGCAGTTTCATGGGGGACTTGCACCAGCTCGGCGTGTCGAAGGAGAGTCTCTTTCCTGATCTTCAACACCTTTCAGAGTCCATTGTGGCGGAGGTGAAGGGTTGGGATTCGTGATGGGGTGCTCTCACGGCGGCAGTCGGCAGAATTCGAGTGGAGCCGGCTAACTAGCGCTTGCACATGACCGATCGGCGCTGTCACGTTCCTGGCAGAACTAGGACCGCGCCATCACCGCCCGCCGCTGAAACGCAATGCGTTGGGCAGACGCACTCGGAGGGTGAGATGCCTGACTGCTTCATCAGCTACACAAGCAAGGACAGGAAGCTCGCGACGTTCGTCTTCAACACGTTGAAGGCCAACGGCCTCGATCCGTTTCTGGCTGCGGTTTCGATTCGCGCAGGTGCCGACTGGTCAGGCGAGATCCGCGACGCGATGCAGTCAACACGGTGGGTGATCTTCCTCGCCAGCAAGGCCGCGTGCAAGTCCGACTTTGTTCAGCAGGAGGTGGGCGCTGCGTACTTCGGGGGGAAGACAGTGGTCCCAGTCGTTTGGGACATGTCGCCGAGTGACCTTCCCGGGTGGACCAAGCGCGCCCAAGCGTTGGATTTTCGCGGCGCGACTCGCAGCCAGATTGCGGGCCGCATTCAGGGCCTTGCGAAGGAAATCAGAGGAAGCCGGGGTAGCGGCTTGCTGATTGCTGCCGCGATCATCGGTGGCTTGGTGTGGTTGGCTGGACGTAGTGACTCATGAGGTGGCTGCCCAGCGGGCTGCGCTTGCAGTCGCCCGATAGCGTTCGTCACGATGGTTGCGGAGGCAACCATCGTGCCCAAGAGGGCTCCCGCGGCTGAAGCGCAACCCGGTAGGCACGCGAGGACGGAATGAGAGTGCTCAGTGGATACCTGATGGCGACGACTCAGGTGGACTCCTATGGTGTCCGGATCTCTCCGGACGAGCTTCGAACCATCTTTCACAAGACCCCGGATCCGCTTCTCATCCGAGATTCCCATGACATGTCACGGCCGCCCGCCGGCGTCGGGCGCAAGAAAAGACTGGTTGATCTGCCGAACGGCGAGCTAGGTATTGAGATGGATGTCGAGGTTTTGAATGAGGAAGTACTCGTGGGGAAGGGCGGGCCGAGCATCTCGGTGGTTCTTTCTGGGCTTTCGCTCCGCCCCGAGCGGGAACCGGAGCTCGTTGTTCTTTACAACCCGATCTACTTCTTGGACCGCGAGATCGCGCCGCTGGTTCGCCTAACTACGGACGAGTTTCAGATCAATGCAGGCCGGAATCTCCAGCGTGGACTAGAGGACTTACCTTTCAGCCTGGTTCTCAAGTTCGCCGCGGCGTCCTATGCCGCCCGTTTCCTGGGCGAGATGGGGGCAGGCCACTACAGGGCTCTGCGAGCCCATCTTCGATCGATCGCGGCGGATACTAGACACCGTGAACGACCGCCGCTTCGCGTTCAAATTCAGTGGGTGCACGAGGGCTCGGGACAGAGAGCCGTTCACGTCGTGGCCGAAGCGCAGGTGGAGGCAGTCTCGTCTGAGTCCGGCGTGGGCAAGACACAGGAACTCCTCGCGCAGATCGAGCAGAACCTCGAACTTGGTGCGGCACATGTCGGGTTCCGGTACGACCGGGACTCCAAGAGCTGGCAGCAGACGTACGCCGTTGACGAAATGGGCCGAGAGGTCGGGGGCGCCTAGCGATATTTCTCAGCCGACGAACCCTTGCGGCGCATGTTGGGCTGTAGTTTGGAACCGGGCTCCGCGGCCAAGTGACATCCGTCATGCTTGGCTTCGCGTTCTGCGGTGCTCGCAGCTGAAACCCATGCCGTTAGACCAACCACTGGGAGGGGATCACGTGAGCGACGAGACTCCGATCTATCAACGCGAGCAGGAGACCGAGTCGCCCGATCCCGATGCGATTCGCATCCAGGATCGCCGCGTCTATACCCAGCCGTATGACCTCGTGGTCCAATCGCTGATTGATCAGATCAAGGGCGGCACCATCTTCCTACAGCCGCTGTCCGAGCGGCCAGGCTTCCAGCGACGATACGTTTGGGGAAACTCCCTTGCCTCCAAGCTGATTGAGTCCATATTGCTCAACGTTCCCATCCCGCCATGCTATCTCTCTCAGAATGAAGACTACGAACTGGACGTCATCGACGGCCAGCAACGGCTCATGTCAATCTATCGGTTTATGGACAATCAGTTCGCGCTTGTTGGCCTTGAGGTCTACCTGGAGTTCAACGGTTGCAGATTCCACAAGCTGCCGCCCAACATCCAGAGGAAGTGAACCGCCCCGGGTTTTCCGGAGAGCTCGTTACTTGACTCCGGCCACTTTGACCTGAGCTTCCTGACTTCGATTGTACTCCTCCTCGAACTCGGCCGGCGGAACATATCCGATCGGCTCGAGGAGACGTTCGTTG
>BQJX01000062.1 GCA_021604925.1 Gemmatimonadota bacterium | reverse complement strand
GTCACCGGCTGCGCGGCCACGATGCCCACGCCCGCCCCGAGCAGGACCAGCGCACTCGTCAGGAACGCGCGCATCATCTTCCTCCTCCCGATCGGTCGTCTTCACTGGGATGGCACGCGTCGCACGCGTTCTCCGCGAACGGATCGTGCGTGATGGGCTGCAGCAGGCCCTCGCTCATGGACGCATGCGGGTCGTGGCACTTGCGACAGTCCATGCCCACCCCGGTGCGACCCAGGTGGGACTCCAGGAACTCGTCTTCTTCGCCGTCGTGGCAGGACAGGCACTGCCCCGGAACGCTCTCCGTGAGCAGACTCGGGAACTCGCTGTGGTGCGGCTGGTGACAGTCCAGGCAGTCGCCGTCCTCCGCCGGGGAATGGGCCACGCCGTTCTCGAGACGATCCTGAATGTCCTGGTGGCAGTTCAGGCACACACGATGAGCCGCCTCCGGAAGCAGGCCCGCGATGGTGCCGGCGTGAGGCAGATGGCATGCGGTGCACGCTCCGTCCACGACCGGGCCATGGCTGCTGAGGCTGGCCGGAGATTCCGTGGGGACGTCTTCGTGGCAGGTCAGGCAGACATCCGACTGCCGCTGCACCAGGAGCCCCGCATGGTCGGACGCATGGGGCACGTGGCAGGTGTCGCAGGCCTTCTCATCGAACGGTGAGTGCAGCACGGTCTGACCGGCCGCCTTGACCAGATCCTCGTGACAGTGCGTGCACAGGGCGTTGCGGTCTTCGCGGAGCAGGCTCGGCAGAACGGACGAGTGCGGCGTGTGGCACTCGTTGCACTTCCCGATCTTGGCGGGCGTATGCACGCTCTTCTGGCGGAGCCATTCATCGGACTCCTCATGGCACTCGGCGCAAAGCGTGGATCGTGCCGTGACCGTGAGGCCGGCGTGGTCCGAGCCGTGGGGAACGTGGCAGTCCAGGCAGTCCCCATCCTCGAACGGGAAGTGGACCGTTTCGTTGTCCAGCTCCGCTTTCACGTCGTGATGGCAGTCCAGGCAGATGGTGTTCATGGGGCCGGCAATGAGCTTGTCGTCCGTCAACCCGTGCGCATCGTGGCAGGCGCTGCAGTCCTGCTGGGCCACGGGGTGTCGCGACGCCTTGTTCAGTTCATCCACGACGTCGTCGTGGCATTCGATGCAAAGCAGCGTGGCCGGCTGGCGCAGGAGAACCTCCTGCCGCGAACCATGCGGGTTGTGGCAGTCGAGACACGCACCGTCCGCCACCGGGGAATGAGTCCCCGCCGCCGGCTCATCGTGGCAATCCAGGCAGACCGAACCCGGATCCTTCGAGATCGGCAGGAACGGCTGCGCATGGTCCGGGGACTCGTGGCACGTCTCGCAGTCGCCGTCGAGAATCGGGGAGTGGATCGACGCGGTGAGCAGCTTTTCCCGCGCGGACGTGTGGGGCGAGTGGCAGAGCGAGCACTGGGCATCCTGGACCGGGTAGCCCCAGTGCGCCGTGGAGAAGTCCGACTTGGACGGATCGTGGCACTCCAGACAGAGTCCGGGCGCCGCGCGGGCAAGCAGACCCTGGTGCTCGCCGCCGTGGGCCACATGACACGAGAAGCAGCCGTCCTCCAGGGGCTTGTGCTTGTGCTCGAGTTCGAACGCCGGTCGGGAGTGACACTGGAAGCAGGTCTCCTCCACGGAGCCGGTCAGGAGATTGCGGCTGTCGCTGGCGTGCGGGTCGTGGCACGAGAGGCAATCCCCGGACGCCGCGGGATCGTGGACGAATGCGGCGCTCAGACCCAGTTCTTCCGGATCGTGGCAGGTCGCACAGAGAGCGGCGCCGGTCTCCTTCAGCCGCAGGGCGCCCACCAGCCCGTGGGGCTTGTGGCACGATGCGCACTCGCCCTTCGAGAAGGGCTCGTGCTTGTGCCGCCCGGGAAACTCGCTCGCCTCGTGGCATTTCCGGCAGTCGCCCGCGGTCTCGAACCGCTTCCCGCGCTTGATCTGCGCGGAAGCATCCGGCGTCCCGAATCCGCCGACGAGCAGCACCACCAGACCGATCACGAAGGCCAGGCGTCGTCGGCCGGTGGATCGCCGCTTCCCGCGGCAACCGCGCATGTGCGTGTTCGATCCCATCATCACTCCGAGCCGAAGTACTCGTTGATGTCGTCCTGCCGGAACTCCACTTCGGAACGCTCCTTCAACAGCGCCAGGTGCTGATCCAGACGTCGATTGAACTCGCGCTGGAACATGATCTCGCGAAGGTGCAGTTCCATATCGTCGATCGACTTGGGCTCGCCCTGCTTCCGATCCTTCACCTTGAAGACGATCCAGCCGCCCGCAACCTCGAAGGCGCGACTGGTCTTTCCCGTCTCCAGCTCCGAGAGCTCCGACTTGATCTCGTCCGAGAAGATATCCAGCGTGGACCACGCCGACTTCTCCGTGGGCTCCTGCCCCGGGTGAAGATGCCGCTTGCGAATGAAGTCGAAGTCCGCGCCCTCCCGCAGCCTCTGCGCGATGTCCTCGGCGTCCTTCTGATCCCCCACCATGATCGTACCCAATCGGACCTGCGGCGGCCCCCGGAACTCCTCCACATGTTCGTCGTAGTACTCCTGGAACTCCGCGCGATCGAACGTGATGCCCGCCACGATGGTCTCCCCCAGATACGCTTCGATCAGCGCCTCCCCCAGGGCCTTCTCGTGGGCCTTCGCCACTTCCGGGTCGTCCAGCCAACCGTCGCGGCGTGCTGCCTGCAGGAGCACCAGGTCCGTGGTCTTGGTGTCCATCGCGATCGTGAGCAGGCTGTCGAACGGTGCCTGGGCGGCCCGCATGGCCACGTGGGAAATCTTGCGACGCAGCTCGTACTCGTCCACGACCAGGTCCTGCCCCAGGCTGAGAACGGGGTCCGGAGACGGCACGATGAACTCGCCGCGCAGAACCAGGGCGGAGTCCGCCTGGATCCGGGCCAGGACGGCCCGGTCGATCTGGACCGGGGTCTGCTCCCGTCGCTCCGCCATGAACCGCTCCCAGGCCTCGGCGCGCGCATCCGCCAACAGCTTGGAGCGGATGCCCGCTTCCTGGGCGTCAAAGGCCTCCTCATGCACGGGGAGGCGCCGCTCCACCCGGATGAAGCTGTACGCGTTCCGGAACGGGAACGGCTCGGACAGCGCGCCCACCTTCAGCTCCGCGCACTGGTCCCGGAGGACGTTCTCCACGTCCGCCCAGTACTTGAGATTGTGCAGTCCCCCGCGGTAGCGGTTGGAGTCCAGCGAGGAGGCCTTGGCCAGGCTGTCCATGGAGGCGCCACCCTTCACCGCGTCCAGGGCGGCGCGCGTCTCCGCTTCGGTGGCCGCGGAGTACTGGCGGAGTTCGATCTGCCAGTAGTACTTCTCGAAGAACGCGCGGACCGCCTTGTCTTCCACGGTGCTCGGCCGTTGGAACGCGGAGGCCACGTAGCGGCGCATGGCGTCCTGATTCCGGCTTTCCTGCACGGGCCCCAACACATCCGGATCCGCGTCCATGCCCAGTCCCACCGCCTGCTGGATGAGGAGGCGATCGTTGACCAGCTTGTCCAGGAGACGTCGGTAGTCGAAGGTCTTGCGTTGCCGCTCCCCCATCGCCTGATGGGACGCAATGAGGAGTTCGTCGATGTCGGCGGCCGTGATGTCGTCTCCATTGACGGTCGCCAGAACCCGGCGATCCGAGGCGTCCGCCGACTGCGCCCACGCCACGTTCGCCGTCCATCCGACGAGAGCGACGACACCGGTGATCAGGGTCCAGAGCTGTCTCGACGTGTTCATCCGTGTCTCCGTTCTAGGGTGAGCCATGGGTACGACGGGCGATCGCGACCGACTCCTCGGTCTCCTCGACGATACGGCGGACGAGGCGCTTCAGGGAGTCCCGGCTCAGTTCCCCGAGGGATCGGCGCCGGCCCAGACCGAACAGGTGCTCCGAGTCCCGGCCGTCGCGAGCCTCGTCGTGGGACATCCGCAGCGTTCCGTCCGCGGCGATCAGTCGGGCCCCGAACGCAAAGGACGGAGCCGCCGTTTCCAACTCGCCTCGCCCCACCCGGAACGTCTCCACCTCGCCGGTCACCACGAAATCCATCCCGAACGCTTCCGACATCCGGGCGAGCATCTCCCGATCCACGCCCCCGCGGAGCACTCGGCCATTCCGCAGGAACAGATCGTTCACGCGCCCCGGCTCGATCACCTCGAACCCGCGGGTGAGGAGTTCGGACAGCAGTTGACTCGACACGACCTCGCCCGCGCCTCTCGCCTTGGACGTGTTGTCCAGAGGGACGATCGCCACGGTGGGAAGCGGCGCCTCCGACGGATCCCGTTGCGGCCGTTGGAAGCTGAGTTCCAGATCGTCCACGAGACGCGCAACCACTCGGCCGGCCAACTCGTCCAGCGAGGTGATTCGACCGACCGAGAACAGCCCGGCATCGTCCTCGCCGGTGGCGGCCACGCTCTGGGCACTGACGACTCGCATCGTCTCCGTGTCGACGAGGCGGGCGGAGATCGCGACCTCCGGGTTTTCCGCGTCCAGAAAGACGTCGCACGAGCCGAGCAGCAGCAGCTCCACCTGCGATCCCTCCCGGAGGAGGTTGGCCTCCGGACCCGTGATTCCCCGCACGGTGCGAATGCGGTGCTGCCTGAGGATCGGACGCAACGTGATGTGCGACAGGTGGGGAACGCCGCGAGCTTCGAGTTCGCGGTAGACGAGAGGCATGACCGTGGCGGGGGCCCGGCTCGTTCCCGAGAAGTTCGAGAACAGCAGGACCGCCGTCCTGGCCGCGGGCCCGCCCTGCGCCACGCCGGCATCCGCGGAGGACGGCGCCGGAGCCACCGCCGCCAGCAGCGTCGTGAGCAACGAGAGCCGCCGCACCTGGATCATCGCCTGGCTCCTCACTGGATCAGCGTCCTCACCGTCTTCTCCACGCAACGCCGGGTGACCTCGCCCTGCGAACGATTGCCGAGTCCCAGAAGGGTCGCCCAGAATCCGCGACCGCCTTCCGTGTGGCTCGTGGACCAGACCGTGACTCCCTGCTCCGTCTCCACCATCCGGACCACGAGCGTGACCACGTTCACGCTGGAGGTTCCACTGCGGATCGTGGCGGATTCCCCGATCGTTCCCAGGACCAGCGCCTGCGCGCCGACCTCCTTCCCGATCGCGACGGCCTGCGCCTCCGTCAGTTCGGCCACGCGGACCAACCCCTGCTTCTCCAACGCCCGGGCGACTTCGCCGGGCTCGACCACGTCGAACGCCTCGGCCGCCAGCAACTCGGTCACAAAGAACCGGGTGGCCCGGTATCCGGCTCCCTGATCGCTCGACAGATTCTCGAAGGGGATGACCGCCACCGTCTCGACGAACCCGAAGTCGAACGTCTCGTGGAGAAACGTAGTCGGCCCGATCCCCGCGCAACCCAGGAAGAGTGCGGACCCCGTCGCGAGAAAGAACGTCCTGAATCGCTTCATCGTATCGATCCGATCGAAAAGGCTTTCAAAAACTCGCCCGAAGGCCCGACTGGAAGGAGTTCGTCTCCGAACCGCCGGCTTCGGTGAGATCCGACTGACTGAAGGACCAGTAGAGTGTGCTGTTCGACGTTGCATCAAACGTGATGTTCGCATTGTAGCGCCGGGTTCGACCACGATTTCCGGCGTTGTCCAGGGACGCCACGGCCGACATGGTCAGTTTGGGCGTCGTGTTCCAGCTGACGAGGTAGTCCTGGACGGAATCGCGGCGCAGATCCCGGGTCTGGATGTAGGAACCCCGAAGATAGACGGTCCCCGTGAGCCGGTAGTTGAAGTCCACACCGTAGCGGTGCCGAACGCGGAGCTCCGTCTCCGTGCTCACATCCGCGCGCTGCTGCGAGTACGTCATGCCCACGGTCAACGGCCGCGCGACCGCCCCGTCCGCGGACACCTGGTAGTTCCACGCATCCTGGCGGCGACCGGCGTCGAACTGCACGGTCCGCGACCGGCTCACCTCCGACGACAGGTGGACGCCGGTGATGGGTGTTCCCAGGGCCCGCACGACGGCGCTCTTGGTCTCGTCCGATTTCCGACCCTCCAGGTACTCCCAGCGGCCGCTGAGAGCGCCGGTCAGACGAAGGGTTTCCAGCGGCTCCAGGATCGCCCCGTACGCCGCGGTGCTCGACTTGCGGTCCTCGGTATCGGGACCCAGCGATTCGAACCCCTGTTGCCAGCGCGCCGTGTGGAGGAGCATTCCGTTCTGGCGATACCTGGCCCCCGCCGTGTAGTCCGTTCGCTCGCGGCGGTTCTCGGCGACCGCGAACGGCTCGTTCTCGTAGGAGACATCCAGGGTGGAGCTCCAGTCATCGGAGATCGCATACGTGACTCGGCCATCGACGATGTGAGCCCCCCCTTCGCGCGTGGCCGAGCGCTCCTCGGACGAAACCTGCAACGCCTCCAATTCGGTCACGAAGACCTGCTCCACCTCGTTCACGCCCACGTCGACGACCTTGACGTAGCGGGCCGTCGCGGTGGGAAACGTGACCTCGTACCGATTCACGCCGGGATTGAACTCGACCCGCGGAAAGCCCTCGGCGCGGTCCCAGGTTGCGTTGTCGTCCGACACGTACACGTTCCAGGCCCGCTGCACTCCGGACGGCCGGTCCGTATAGATGTAGACCGCGCTCACCGCCCGCTCGAACCGCAGATCCAGGCCGAGATTGTGATTGCCGGGAGCCCCGCCGATATCGATGGACGGCTCGGCGGGGTCGGAAGTGTTCAGGTCCGTCAACGACGCGAACGCGGTGAGCGGACCGAGGTCGGGCGACGAGTCTTCCGCGTAGAGGCCCACCGGGCCGTTCAGAATGGTGGGGATGGTGCCCTCGGTCATTCGTCGATCCGTCTGCTGCCGGTAGCTCATCGTGTAGTTCGACGTGAGCGTGACCCGGGAAGCCGGGCGGTAGGTGGGAGCGCGCCACTGGAAGAGGTGGCCGTACTCCTCGCTCATGACCTCGGACACGATGTTGTCCGTCTCCCGCCGCGTGAAGTTGTACGACACGGCATGGCTGCGAACGGTGTGGTCCAACCCGGCTTGGAACCGTTTGTCCCGCGTGTCCCTTCCGGTGCCGGGAACGTCCCGGTCGAAGATGTGGTTGTCGTCGTAGCGAAGGGTCACGCGCGGCAGATCCAGATCCCGGGTGATCAGCGAGAAGGCCCAACTGTCGTTGATCTGACGACCGGCCAAGGTCGAGAGATCCGCGTCTCGTCGCCGGGCGCTGGAGCTGAATGTCCATTGCGGATGGCGCCACACCAGTTCGCCGGAGGGTTGGATCTCCTCGCGTGAGACGTCCGGCGTCTGGTTGTCCCGCAGATCGAACTTGGTGTAGCGGAGCGCGGCGCGCGTGCGGATGTTCGGTAACAGGTTCCGGGACCAGTTCGCGGTGTACTCCTGCCTGAGGGTGTTGCGACGGACGCCGTCGACTTCGGACTGCACGACGGTCAGATCCAGGTGTCCTCGCACGCTCTCCGGCCCCAGGCCCCGGGCGGTCGTGGCGGCCGCCAGAAGGACGATGACCGCTCCCGCGATCGTGTGGCATGGCCGTCTCGTGACGTCGTCAGTTGGCATCTCTACCTCGGGACCACGACCATGTTTCGTCGCCATGTCCGGGCGCTGTGGCCGCTACAGGACGCCGCTTCGTCGCTCCAAGATACCCGCACGAAACGCACGCGGTAGCCTGGACGGAACGAAATCCGCCCGTACCTCGGTTAGAGGCACGGGCGTTTCGGTTTCCACGCATGAGGGGAACCCGAACGGGCTCCCCGAGCGTGGGTGGCTACGGAGCGATGTGGTCGTTTGCATCCTTGTTGTGGCACTTGTTGCAGAGCGAGCGTTGGTTCACGCTCGCGTACGGATCCGGAATCTCGTAGGAGCCGGACTCGTCGCCGTCCTCATGGAGCAGCGTGACGCTGAAGTCCCAGCGACCCGCGTCCGGAGCGGACGATGCGTGCGCACGGTGGCAACTCAGGCACATGACCTGGCTCGATCCTGTCGGACCGGCGGTCGAATTGGTGAGATTGGCCGCATCGTCGAACGGAACCGCCGCCAGGTACGCGGTGGCCTGCACGGCGCCGGCCTGATCCTCGGTCCCGTTGTAGCGGTTGTAGATGCCGGCAATCGTGCCGCCCATCGCCTGGCCGCTCGGGTGAACGAGGTCCGCGGTGTTGTTGTGGAAGTCACCGTGGCAGTTCCCGCACCAGTTGCTCATGCCGCCCTGGTAGGCCGTGTGGTTCGTGTTGGACTCGCCGGGCCCGAAGAGCGAGAGCCCCACCGCCGTGGGAGCCGGTTTCAGGAACGTGGCCACGCCATCCTGGACGACCGCACCGGCGCCGTAGAGCAGCCGGAACGACTCGTTTCCGTGCGGGTCGTGGCAGCTCGTGCAGCCCATTTCCGCCGCCGGGAACGTTCCGCCGGGCGCCACGCCCAGCGTTCCGTCCGCCGCCTGCGCCAGTGACGGCGCGTTGACGTTGTGACCGGCAGCGTCGCCGCCGATGGGGTTGGAAGCGCCGCCATGGCCGTCGTTCAGGTTGTCCTCCTTCAGGAACGCGAAGTTTCCGCCACCGCGCTCGGTCGGAGGAGCCAGCGGATCGGAACCGAACACGGCGCCGAGACCCGTGGCGTGGCAGGAAAGACAGACGTCACTCGGGGTGGCGTCCACCAGGAGCCAGTCGTTGCCGCCCGGGGAATCCGGATCGACAAGCAGACCGTCCTGACTGTTGTGCATGGTATGGCAGCCATTGCAATGCGCAACGCCCGCATCGTGGAATGCAAGAGCTGAGCTGGCAAGTGCGAGGGAGCCCCCTAGGGCAACCACCAAAACTTTACGCATGGAGTTACCTCCTCTCTGGTTCATGTCCGACCTGGACGCTGATGCTGCAAACTGGAATCGAGCACACGTGCGGTGATGAACTCGGGCACGCGACAGATCTGGATCTTGTTGTGGAACATCTGTCCGACGTAGACTTGATCGCGATCTCCTAGTTCCAGAATGGTGGGATGGTAGAACCACCCGGGGGAAAGCCCCTTGCCTCCGAACTCGCCCAGGAACTTTCCGCCGAGCGTGAAACAAACAACGTTGAACCGGTGCTTATCGAGAACCATGACGAGCTCGTCCTGGATCGCAACGCTGACCGGGAAGTTGAGCTCCCCGACGTTGTTTCCGGCATGCCCGATCGATCGGACGAGCGCACCATCCGGCGCGTGCACCAGCACGGAACCGAGCGTGGGCACGGGCACGTAGATCGCGCCGCCGCTCACGTCGATCGCGCCGAACACCTGTTCACGCCTGACCTTCTCTTCGAGGTCGGCGATCAATGGGAACGCGTTCGCGAACTCCCCGGACTGGCGGTACACGCAGATCCGGACGTTCTCGCGATCCAGGACGTAGAAGTTGTCCTCCCCGTCGATCGCGATCGACTCGATCCGGGTGACGGGTCCGTCCGGGGTATCCAGATCCACGTCGTTCAGGAAGACGCCGTCGAAGTCGAAGCGGAGAATCCGACGCCCCCCGGGCGTGGAAGCCAGGACCAGGATCTGCCCCTGCGAGTCCACCACCACGCCCAGCGGCGAGGTGAAGTGATCACCGCCCGCGAACTCGAACTTGTAGGTCCC
>BQJX01000061.1 GCA_021604925.1 Gemmatimonadota bacterium | reverse complement strand
ATCCCCGAGCTGAGCATGGTGGGCGCCACGGAGCAGGAGCTCGCGGAAGCGGGTCGCCCGTACGAGGTGGGCGTGGCCCGCCTCCGGGAGACGGCGCGCGGCCAGATCCTGGGGTTGGACCACGGCACGCTGAAGATCCTGTTCTGCGCGAACACTCGGCGGGTGTTGGGGGTTCACATTCTGGGCGAGGGCGCCACCGAGCTCGTCCACATCGGACAGGCGGCGCTGGTGTTGCAGGGGACGCTCGAGTACTTCGTGGAGAACGTGTTCAACTACCCCACGCTGGCCGAAGCCTACAAGGTGGCCGCGTTGGATGCCTGGAACCGCATGCCCCGTCTCACCGCGCCCGCGATCGAGTCCCGGGAACTGCTGCAGGACCTGGCGCCGGTGCTGGATCCCGCCGCGGATCGGGGCCCGGAGTTGATTCCGGCCAAGAACGAAGCAAAGAAAGCCGGCAAGGGTGACGAGAAGAAGAAGGAACGGACGACCGGAGCTTCTCCCTCCGCCTGAGTGGAAGCTCAGCGTCCGGGCGTTGGGGACAGTGGCCGTCCGTTGAAGGGCGGTTCCCCAACGCCGCTTAATCCTGCGAGGAACGCTCAGTTGCGCGGGACCCGGGGAAGGAGTTCCCGGGCCGCGTTCACGGAGCGAAAGAGGGCCGGGACGTCCTTCTTGGCCGCCGCCTGCACCAGATCATCCGCGACCCGTCGCAGCGCCTCCAGACCCACGGTCTCCGCTTCCTGGCGGAGCGACTCCGATTCGCGTCCGCTCTCGGCCCAGTCCCCCGCGGAGGAGGAGCGCTGCACCTGGTTGAGCCGCTGGGGAACGGAGTCCAGGAACTCGTTGAGAAAGCCCATGAGTTCCGCGTCCTGCCGCCACGGAGACGCCAGTTCCCGGGAGCCCGCTCCCTCCTCCGGCCGCTCGACGCCCGCCGTGGACGTATCCTGGCGAAGCATCACGCGAAATGTGCTCCCCCGGCCGGGCTCGCTGCTCACGGTGATGTCTCCGCCCAGCAGGCGCGCGAGATTGCGGGAGATGGACAGGCCCAGCCCCGTGCCGCCGAAGCGTCGCGTGGAGGAGCTGTCCAGCTGGGTGAACGTCTCGAACAGGCCTTCCACCTCGGCCGCGTCCATCCCGATCCCGGTGTCGCGGATCGCGATCGAGACGTACGTCACCGCCCCGACCCGTCGGCTCTCCAGCCGGATCCGGATCTCTCCCGTCTCCGTGAACTTGACGGCGTTGTCGAGCAGGTTGTGCAGGATCTGCCGCACGCGTTGATGGTCGGACACCATCTCCAGGCTCGGCGCATCGATGGGAGCGATCAGCCGCAGTCCCTTGGCGACCGCGCGGGGCTCGAACTCGGCCGCGACGCCCCTCAGCAGATCGCCCAGCGAGAAGCGGGACTCCTCCAACCGGAGTGCACGGCTCTCGATCTTGGCCACGTCCAGGACATCGTTCATCACGTTCAGCAGGTCCCATCCGTTCGACCGGATCACGTCGGCGTGCGCCGCGATCTCCTGCGGGCTCAGCCCGGGTTCGGACAACAGGTCCGCGTACCCGAGGATGGCCGTCAACGGGGTCCGGAGTTCGTGGCTCATGTTCGCCAGGAACGAGCTCTTGGTCTGGCTGGCCAGCTCCGCCTGGTGCAACGCCTCGCGCAGCGCGGAAGAGCGTCGATCCACCTCGGCCTCCAGTCGCTCCACGGACTCGCGCTGCTGGCGCGACTGCTCTTCCTTCGTTTCCAGCAGCTCCGTGACGATGGAGTCATGCGACGTGTTCAGCGCGGCGAGTTCGTTCTGCAGTTGCGTGATCCGTCGGCCCAGCCGCCGACCCTCGTCGTGCTGCGCAAGGGTGCGGAGTGCACCCCGGGCAACCCAGTCCAGCTCCTGGCGCCGTTCCGCCGGCACCTGGTGCGGGGGGCGGTCGCAGCAGACCACCAGTACGGCGTCGACGTCCGAGGAGCGAACCACCCAGGAATCGCCCGCCGGAGCGGGGCTGCGCAGCACCCGGGCCACGACCGCGCGGATCTCCGCGGCCGAGGGCCCGGAGTCGCCGATGGGGTGGATCCGATCGATCGCGCCGCTGGATCGGACCACGGCCAGCGTCCGGGGTTGCAGGTCGCCCAGTGCCGCCGCCAGCAACGCCAGCACGCCGGACTCGTCGAGCGCCGGCTCGTCCTCGACAAAGAGTCGATCGATGCGGCCGGCAACGTCCATCAGGATCCCTTCTGGATGTCGAACAGGTGCTGGTTGGCGTCGAACTCGGCGTCGACGTCCTCCGCCAGGATCTTGATGTCGTCCTTGTTCAGGCCCAGTGTGGCCAGCGACGTTCGGGGCAGGCCCACCAGGTTCTGGCCGACGGACGTGATGTCCTTGATCGAGCAGATCAGGTTGGCCAGCGCCACGCAGTGAAGGACCGGTTCGTGCGGGCCGGAATACTCCTCCGGCGCGTGGTGGTGGAGCATGGCCACCTGGACCACGGTGGGCAGTTTCCAGTCGAGGGCCACGCGCGAACCCAGCTCCGCGTGAGTCCACGGCAGCACCTTGCGCTCGAACTCCACCAGCGACTTGGACGAGTTCAGCGACACCATGATCTTGTGGAACGGCTCGTGAACGTGCTGGTCGGCCAGGATCAGCCCCAGGTCGTGGAGCAGCCCGGAGAGGAACGCGTTCTCGAATCCCGGCACCTTGGTCCGCGCGGCGATCATGCGCGCGCACACGCCCACCGCCACCAGGTGCTTCCAGAGCCCGGGGCGATCGTAGGTGTGGATCCGCTGACCGGACTTGAACAGCGTGCTCACCGTGGCGGTCACCGCCAGGTCGCGGATCTGGTTGAAGCCGAGGTACGACACCGCCTGGTTCAAGGTGTCGATCTGCGTTCGCAGTCCGAACGCGGCCGAGTTCACGCAGCGCAGCACCCGCACGCAAAGCGCGGGGTCCGCTTCCACCGCGGCCTTCAGGTCGGCGGCTCCGGACTCCGGATCGGCGGCGATCTCCATCACGTGCAGCGCCACCGTGGGCAGACTCGAGATCTCCTGGATCCGCGCGACGACTGCGTCGAGGGCGGGGCCCGTGGGGGGGGCGGGAGTCGCTTCCGGGGCAGCGGGCGGCGTGGCGTTCTGGCTCGTCTTCAAAACGGTCGTCTCTCCTGGAGAAGGGGGCCGGGAGGTGCACCTTGCTCTCTGCGGTATCGTCTGACCGGAAACCGAGCTTAACTGTCAGGAATCACCAGGGGAGGGGCGGATCGGGCGTTGGGGGCCGTGTGGCCCCACTGAGGCCGTATTTCGCTGAGACCGGCAGAATCGCCCCGAATTAGCTGTCAGAGAGTTCGAGGCGCGGATCGTCGGATTGTCCCGGCCGTCGGCCGTCGCCGGGCCGCCCGGAATCCGGCCCGAACGCGAACGGGCGGCGGAACCCGGGTTCCACCGCCCCACCTGTCGTCCCGCCGCGCAGCCGCGCGTCCGGGCTAGATCGCGCCCAGCACGTCCACCGCAACGCCCACCGGCACCTGGATCCGGACCGTCTCGTCCGGGGTGTCCACGTGGATGCGGAACGCCCCGTTCCGCTTCTCGATGAGGATGATCTCGTCCAGGGTTTGCACGTCCACCAGCACGCCGTCCGCGGCCGCGGCCAGGGTGCGGACCGCCTTCTCGCCGATTCCCAGCGCCATCAGCGCTTCTTCGTCCAGTTCGCAGCGCACGTCGTCCACGGTCCATTCCGGTACGAAGTGCATGGCCACCGGAAAGATCGCGCCCGGCACGACCAGGCTGAACGACGAGCCATCCCGTCCCTTCTCCAGGACTTCCACTTCCACCACGCCCGCGTGGTAGACGCTGGAACCGATCAGCGCCACCGGAAGGATCAGGATCAGCGGGAGCCCGAACAGGATCCCGAACAGCTTCTTCGATGAATGCCGTTTCATGGGGCTCCCTTTCTAGTTTTCGGAGTTGCGATCGATCCAGATCCGGATCGACGAACCGTTGTCGTTCACGGTCACCAGGTCTTCGCCCTCGTATTTGGCCAGGACCTCGATGGCGGCCATCAGATCCAGTTCGTCGTCCTCGCCGGAGGTCAGGGCGTCCAGCACCTCCATGGGAATCTTCAGATCCACGGTCTCCGGATCCTTGTGGCCGTCCTTCACGTGGACTTCCAGGTACTCGCCCCGCTTGCGAACGCGGACGCTCTCGTCGCCATCGTCGATGGAGACGTACTCGCCGTCCTTGGCCTTGCGGATCTCCTTGAGCATGGCAATCAGGTCCACCTGATCCAGCTCCATGTCGTCAATGCGGACCCGGCCGCCGTGGAACTCGTCGGTCTGGATCATGGGCAGGACGGCGGCCACCACGGTCAGGGGCAGGTTGATTCGAACGTTCTCATCGCCGTCCTGCATGGCCACGTGGATCCACTGATCCTCGTCGATGGCCAGGGCGGTGCAGGGCACCGTGAGCAGGAGGGCGGCGGCGATCAGCGATTTCCACATGGCTTCCTCGTTTCGCGGTGGCCCGCGGTTCGTTGTGTGGATGAGAGTACGGGGGCACGTCCCGGTGGGTTGCAAGAAACTGCCGGCGGGCCCGCTTTTACACGGAGTCCGCGGTTTCCAGGCTTCCGGCCTCCCGGGCCTCCAGGGGGCCGTTCACGATCTCCCGGACCCGATTCCGCAGCGCCACCGGGTCGTCACCCGGCTCGATGGCGTCGTGGAGGTGGATCACGATCGTGGAGGGGCTGAGCCGGGCCCGATTCACGCGCTTCAGCTCGAACGAGCCCACCACGGTCACCGGCACGATGCGGACCTGCAGATCCACCGCCAGGCGAAACACGCCCGTGCGGAACGTCCCGAGCCGTCCGGAGCGGGTCCGGGTGCCTTCCGGAAAGACGATCAACGAAGTGCCGGCGGTCAGCGCTTCGCTGGTCTTGCGGCGCATGCGATCCAGGCCCTTGCGGTCCGGACGATCGGGAACGGGCACGTTGCCGAACGATTCCATCAGCCATCCGTAGATCGGTACCTGGAAGTGCGACTCCAGTTCAAGCCCGCGGGTGACTCCTTCGGTGGCCGGGTAGATCACGAACGGATCGAAGATGTTCACGTGGTTCGCCATGAGCAGGCACGGACGATCCACGCGGCTCCCCGGCGAGCGGCGCACCTCGTAGCGCGCGCCGGTGAGCCGGATGAGATTCCGGCTGAAGAAGCGAAGGAACGGATCCGTGGCCTGCTTGGAGAGCACGCGTCCCAGCAGGATCAGCAGCGGACAGAAGATCAAGAAGTGCAGCCCGCTGAGCGTCCAGAAGAACGTGGACCGGACGGACAACCAGAGCTCTCTCACGCGACCGTCTCCACGGCGCCGTCCGGCGAAGGGAACCGGGCGCGGATCTCGTCCGCGAGGACCGGGCGTTTCACCTTCATGGACGCGGTGCGGGGAAAGTCGTCGCTCCAGAGCAGCACTCCGCCGACGCGTTTGAAATCCAGCAGGCGACGGTTGCGCGCTTCGATGTCGCGAAGGAACGCGGCCGTGTCGGCGGCGGACGGAGTGGGCGCGCCGGGCGCCGCGTCGCGCCGGGCCACCAGCAGCAGACGCTCGCCGGTCCCTTGCCCCGGCCAGAGGAAATGCGCCGCAAAGACGCAGAACTCCTCGGCCTCGATTCCCTCGAAGGCCACTTCCACGTCTTCCGGATACACGTTCTTGCCGCCCTCGGTCACGATCATGTTCTTGCGCCGCCCGAACAGTCGGAGATGCCCGTCGTCCATCCGGCCCAGGTCGCCGGTCAGCAGCCAGCCGTCCACGATGGTCTCCGCCGTGAGTTCCGGATCGTCCAGATAGCCGCGCATGACCATCTCGCTCTTCACGGCCACCTCGCCCACGCCGTCGTCGTCCGGTTCGCGGATCTCCACCTGGATGCCGGGCAGCGGCGCGCCGACCGTTTCCGGGCGCGGCGGCGACAGCCGATCCAGCGTGATGGCGGTGCCCGCTTCGGTGAGCCCGTAGCCGTTGGCCACCGGGATGCCGAGATCGTGGAAGAAGCGCAACGTATCCGGCTCCGTGTAGGCGCCTCCCACGAACATCGCCTCCAGGTGGCCGCCGAACGCGTCGTGCACCTGCGACAGGAGCCGACGCGCCAAGCGCGGATTGGGCCGACCGCGAGACAGTACCCGATTCACGCCCACCAGGGCCTGGAAGAGTGCGCGCTTCACCGGCGGCAGCTCGTCCAGGCGCGTGTGCAGTCCCGCGGCCAGATTCTTGAGCACCATGGGGACCAGGGCCAGATGAGTGATCCGGTAGCGCGGAAACGCCGCCTTCACGAACTCGGGTCGCAGGGTACGCAGGTGCACCACCGCGGCGCCGCACGTGTACGGCCCGATGAAGCCCACCATGAAGTCGATGGCGTGGTTCGTGGGCAGGATGCTGAGATAGCGATGCCCCGGGTTCAACGGGTGGAGCTGCGTGAGGGCGGCCAGCTGCGAGAGGTAGTTGCCGTGGGTGAGCTGGCATCCCTTGGGCCGGCCGCCGGTTCCCGACGAGTACACGATGCACGCCACGTCTTCGCGGCGACGTGCAACCGGACCGGCGGGAAGCGTCTCGCTGCGGCAGTCCTCCCAGCGATGCACGGCCACGTGCGGCGGCGCGGGAAGCTCCGCGTTGGCGGGCGCCTCGGTCACGAGCACCGCGCCGACCGGCAGCGCGTCGAATCCTTCGGCAGAAGACATGGCCCGCCACAGGTACCACTCCACCACCACGATTCGCGGACGACAATGCGACAGCAGCGCCACGTGCTCGGCGCCCGACAGCTTGAAGTCCAGCGGCACCAGAACCCCGCCGCGATGAAACACGGCAAACGCGGACAGGTGCCACTTCGACTGGTTGGTCAGGATGATGGCCGCCCGATCGCCGGCGGCGAATCCCTCCTGGTCGAGCCATCCGCAAAGCGGCAGCGCGTGCGCGCGGAATTCCTCGAACGTGAAACGGACGTTCTCCTGATCCCGGTTTGCCTCGATCAGCGCCACCTCGCGCGACCAGTGAACCGTGGCCCGGTCGAGGAGAGCGCCAAGACAATCGGGATGGCCGAGTCGGGCCTGCGGGTCCGGGAGGGTCATCAGAGGCGTGCGTGGATCCGATCGGCCAGCGTGCCGAAGTCGGAGACGCCCTGCATCTCGTAGTCCGGGAGCTCCACGCCGAAGTGGTTCTCCAGACGAGTCAGCATTTCCAGCGCCTTGAGGCTGTCGATTCCGAGCTTGGCAAAGAAGTCATCGCCGCCGGACAGATCCGCGCGCGGCACCTGGAACTGCGCCGCGGCCAGGTCCAGGACCTCGCTCAGGGTCTCGGCTTCGGTCTTGCTGGGCATGGGTACTCCTTCCGGCAGGGGCACGTGGATCAGGGAAGATACGGCATCGCGTCTTCGCTTTCCACGAAGCGCTTGAGACCCGCTTCCACCGCGGGTCGCGAGAACAGCTCGCAGAACAGCTCGATCTCCCGGGCCAACTCGGCGCGCGGCACCGGCTTCACGAACTCCTTGGCCGCGGCCGACGTTCCCCGGTCGAACTTGAGGATCTGACGTGCCGTGGCGCGCGCGGCGTCCAGCGAACGGCCCTCCGCGGTCAGCTGCGACACCAGCCCGATGGCGTGGGCGCGGCTCGCGTTCACGCTGCGTCCCGTGAGCAGGAGATCGCGGACCACCGCGTTGCCCAGGTCCCGCTTGAGCCGAGGAATCCCGCCGAATCCGGGAATCAGTCCGAGGCGCAACTCCGGAAAGCAGAAGCGCGTCATCTTGTCGGCGATGATGAGATCGCACACCAGCGCCAGTTCGAAGCCGCCTCCGAACACCACGCCGCGCGTCGCCGCGATGGTGGTGAGACTCGTGGCGTCGATGGCGTTCATGACCGCGTGAATCCGCTCCAGGAACGTGCGCAGCTGCGCTTGCCGCTCCGCCGGTCCCAGGTCGATCATGCGGTGGTAGAGTTCGCGAAGGTCCGCGCCCGCGGAGAAGCCCGCGTCCAGCCGGCTGTGCAGGATCAACGCGGCCGCGTCGCGTTCCAACGCCGGCAGCGCCTCCGCGAACCGCTCCAGATCCGCCAGCATGGCCGATCCGATCTCGTTGGCCGGTGCGCGGTGCAGCTCCAGCTCCACCACGCCGTCCGAGACGGCCCAGGACAGCGTGTCGCCGGCGTACCGGTTCAAGCGGGAATCCCTTCGCGCGCGTACAGCGCGTCGATCCGATCGGCGAGTCGCTCGGCAACCGCATCGCGTCGCACCTTGCCGTTCGCGGTGACCAGTCCGCTCTCGATCGTGAACGGTTCCGCCACCACGATGGATCCGCGGATCTTCTTGTAGTGCGGCAGCTCCGAGTTCATCGCCTCCAGCGCGCGTTCCAGTTCGGCGGGATCCACCGGACCCGTGACGATGGCGGACAGGTGCGGGCGACCGCTCCCGATCAGCACCACCTGCTGCGCGCCCGGCACCAGCGAACTCAGCTTCTCCTCCAAAGGCTCCGGGGCCACGTTGTGCCCCGACGACGGCACGATGAGATTCTTGACGCGTCCCAGGATCCGCCAGTTGCCCGCCTCGTCCATCTCGCCCTGATCGCCGGTGCGGAACCAGCCGTCCTGGAAGGCGGCGACCGTGGCCTCGGGCTTGTTCCAGTAGCCCGCGAACACGTTCGGTCCGCGTACCAGGATCTCCTGGTTCTCGCCCAGCTTCATCTCCACGTCGGGGACCGCGTGCCCGACCCGTCCGGGAACCACCTGCCCCGGCGAGTCCATGGTGCAGATGGCGGTCGTCTCCGTGAGTCCGTAGACCTGCAGCACGGGGATCCCGATCATCTCGAAGAAGAGCTGCGTGTCGCGCGACAACGGCGCCGATCCGCAGATCAGCGACTTGAGATGCGCCCCGATTCGCGCCCGGATCGACGGGATCAACGTGGCCCGCGCCGTCTTCAGCGCCAGCCGATCCTTCAGCGAGGGCTTCTCGCCGTTCGCCGCGGCCACCGTGCATCGGAACGCGCCCTGCCAGATGGCCCGCACCGGCCCGCCGCGCCGATGGATCGCCTTCTCCACGCCGTCGCGAACGCGGTCCATGAGCACCGGCACGTTCTGGAAGAAGTGCGGCTGCGCCAGCGCCAGATCATCCACAATGCGGTTGAGATCCGTGTTCAGGGTGAGCGTGGTGCGCCGGGTCAGCGCCAGCAGCAGCAGGATCCAGGACCCGGCGAAGCAGAACGGCAGGTAGTGGAACGCGCGTTCCTCGCCGCCGTGTCCGCGCATGAGCAGATCCAATCGCTCCAGCGTGGCGCCTACCATGTGCTCCAGGTTGCGCGCGTTCAGGACCACGCCCTTCGGCTCGCCCGAGGTTCCCGAGGTGTAGATGATGGTGATCGGATCCTCGTTCGCCAGGCGGGCGGCCGCGCCGGCCGGCTCCGTGGGCGCATCGCCTTCGAGGATCTCGCCCAGGCTTCGGCTGGGAATCTCCGGCGCGTCGGCCGCGAGCAGCGTGGCCGGGAGCTCGGGCGAATCGTAGAGCAGCAGCGACGGATTGGAATCCCGCAGGATGCCGGCCAGTTCGCTCGGGCGCTGGCGCGCGTAGAGGGGGACCACCACGATGCCCTCCGCCAGCAGCGCCAGGTCCGCGGCCACC
>BQJX01000060.1 GCA_021604925.1 Gemmatimonadota bacterium | reverse complement strand
GGCACGTCGCGTCCACCGCGCCCGCGGGGGCCACCGCGACCGGACCCAGGCGCGGCCCGACCAAGACGGCCACCGCCAAGGGGATCATCGTGGAAACCCATCCCAAGGCAACGATCGTGCGCGTGTCGCGCGAGCGACTCGGCGACGATTTCTTCGTGCTGCTGGCCGAGGAAGTGGCGCGCGAGGGTGCGCCGAGCATCCTCCTGGAGTTCCGCGAGCTTCAGGCGATGGACGCCACCGAGGGACGGGCGCTGGCGGCGCTGGCCGACAAGGCCACGGCGGCCGGCCGCTCCCTGCGGATCGTGAACCCGCACGACGGCGTGGCCGACGCGCTGGGCAAGGTGAACCTCAGCTCGATCATCCTGCGCACGCGACAGGGAACCGGCGCCTGACCCGACCTAGAAGAGCTTCTTCTTGATCTCGATCGACTGGATCCTGTCCTCGACGCGGATCTCGTCGACCACGTGCATTCCGTCCGTGACCTTCGCGAAGATCGTGTAGCGCCCGTCCAGGTGGCGCTGCGGCGAGTGCGTCACGAACCACTGCGATCCGCCGGTGTCCTTGCCGGCGTGGGCCATGCCCACCATGCCGCGCTCGAACGGCAGCGGGCTGTACTCGCATCGGATGTCGTAGCCGGGGTTGCCCCAGCCGTTGCCGAGGGGACAGCCGCCCTGGATCACGAAGTTCGGGACCACGCGATGGAACGTGAGCCCGTCGAAGAATCCCTTCTCGGCCAGGTTCACGAAGTTCTGCACGGTGCGCGGCGCCTCCTGGTGCAGCAGTTCCATTTCGATGACGCCGCGATCCGTGGTCACGATGGCGGTGAAGCGCCCCGGCCTCGATTTGAGATAGACGTCGTCCAGCGGCTCCGCCTCACCGGCCAGCGGCCCGGCGGGCGCCACCTCGGGCTTGGGTTCCCCCATCTTCTCCAGCGACTCGGCCGCCGCCTGGCGCACGCGCACGTCCGGATCATCCAGCAGGCGTCGGGCGACCCCGCGGGCGTCCTCGTTGTCGAAGGAGCCGATGCCCTCGGCGATGGCCAGTCGGATGTCCACCTGGGTGTTCGCCTCTTCGTCCCGATCGAGAACCTGATCGAAGACGTTCGGCGTTTCCGCCTGGTGGCGCACCCGATCCTCCTCGACGCTGGGCGTCATCTCCGAGAGGCCGTGGATCGCGGCCGCGGTGACGGCCCAGTGAACCTGTGACAGCACGTCGAGCAGGGTGTTCCGGGGCCACGGCATGGCCGCGTCGAACGCCCCGAGGTGATACGCGGCCGAGATCTTCTCCGTAAGAGGTGCGGTGTCGTTCTGCAGGCGTCCGTTCATGTAGAAGGAAACCCCGCCGCGCCACTGGTAAAGCGGCAACCCGCGCTCCATGCGGCGGCTCGCATCCGCGAAACTCTCGTAGGTGGCGTTCACCACGTAGCTGCTGGAGTCCGACATCATGGTGAAGTGCTCGGTCATCGACGTCTTGCGATTCTCCTGACCGACGGCCAACGCCTGGGTGGTGGCGGCGCGCACTTCGGGTTCCGGGTCTCGGATCATCGGGATCAGGCAGTCGTCTTTCTTGTAGTGGCTGGGGATGTCCTTCAGCGCGGCGGCCACCGCGGCGCGCACGTGCACGTTCGCGTCCTGGGAGAGCAGCGTGAGTCCCGGAAGCGCTTCCAGCACCTGGGTGGCGCCCAGCGCCGACGCCACCCCGGCGCGCACGCGCCAATCGGGGTGGCGCACCATCAGCTGCAGCGAGGGAATGGCGTCCACGTCGGCGAGTTGGCCGGCAGCCTTCACCGCCGCCAGTTGGACGGTCGGGTCCGCGTCCTTCAGCAGTGCGCGCACTTCGGCGAGGAGGTCCAGGCACTCCAGCCGCCCCGCCGCCCAGGCGGCCAGCTCCCGCACGTGGGCGTCGGTGTCGGTGAGCAGCGGCTTCAGGTCGATCGCCGCGACCTTGTCGCCGGTGCGGGCCAGGGCCACGGCCGCATCGGCGCGCACCTGGGGGCTCGCGTCGCCGATGAAGGGAAGGATGGCCTCGGCCGCCCCCTCTCCGTCCAGCTTGCCCAGCGCAAGGACGGCCGCGCCGCGCTCCGCGGCTTCGGCGTTGGATCCGGCAAGGCGGGCCAGCGGATCCCGCGCATCCGCGTTTCCGATCTGCCCCAGCGCAAAGATGGCCTCCCGGCGTACCGTTTCGTCGGAATCCTGCAGCCGATCCAGGAGCGCGGGGACTCCGTCCGGAACCCCGATCCGTCCCAGGGCGCGCGCCGCCGCCGCCCGCGTCTCCGCGTTGTCGTCCGTCAGAAGCTGGACGAGGCGTCCGTCACCGGGGGAGCGCCGGTCCTCCAGCGCCGAGATCTCCAGGAGAATCGGCACGTCGCGCTTTGCGAGCGCGGGCGAGGGAAGCAACAGCAGCGACCAGGCGAGACCGACCGCGGCCGGTCGCACGAAAGGGAGGAGTTCGCGCACGTTCATGGGGGCTCCGTGGGGAAGCGGTTCTAGATGGACGAATCGGATTCGGGGGGCGCATCGGCGAGCAGCTCCTGGACGTCGCGCTCGAACACGGACTTCTGCTGCATGCCGACGTAGCGCTTGCGCAGCCGTCCCTCCCGATCAATGAGGAACGCGGTCGGGATGCTCCGGATACCGCCGTACGCGTTCACCGTCTGCGCGTCGGCCATCGCGAGTGGGTAGTTCATGGCGGTTTTCTGGAGGAAGTCGCGAACCGTTTCCACCCCGGTCATCCCGCGGCCGCCGCGGTCCACCGAAATGCCGACAATCTCGAAACCGTCGTCCTTCAGCTCCGCGTACAACTCGTTCAGATGGGGGATGCCGGCCTTGCACGGTCCGCACCACGTGGCCCAGAAGTCGAGCAGCACGACCTTGCCCTTCATTTCGGCGAGCGTGATGGATCCCTCGCCCACGCTGGCGAGCTTGAAGTCCGGGGCCATCTGGAACTGCTGTCCCGGCGCCTTGGTCGTGGTCGCCGGCGCCTGGCCGTGACCCTCGCCGGGAGCGTGGTTGTGGCCGGCGTGACTGTCGACGGCCTGGGGCGCCGCCTTTGCCGGGGCCTTTTTCGGGGCGGGGGCCGCGTCCGCGGTCTGGGCGGTGTCGCCGGAACCGGAGCACCCCACGATGAGGGCGCTGAACGCGGCGCCGAGCAGCAGGGTCTTCAGCGGAGCGGCATGACGGTTGAACATAGTGAACTCCCTAGAGATGGCCCTGACCGCTTGGCGCGGACCCGGTTGCGGACAGACGCGAAAGAATCCGCGGAAGGATTTCCAGTACTCCTACGATGTCGGAATCCCGCGAGGGGGTTCCCAGAGAAAAGCGAAGGGACGAGCCGGCCTGGGCGGCACTCCGTCCCATTCCCATCAGCACGTGCGACGGTTCGGCGGCGCCCGCCTGGCAGGCCGCGCCGGTGGAGACCGCCACTCCCTCGAGATCCAGCGCGATCAGCAGGGACTCTCCGTCGAGTCCCGGGAACGACACGTTGCACGTGTTCGGGAGGCGGTTTCCTCGATCCCCGTTGACCTGTGCCGCCGGGAACGCCTGGAGGATACCCTGTTCCAGCCGATCGCGGAGGGCCGCGAGACGCGGGGCCTCGGAGGCCACCTCGCCGGCCGCCAGCTCAGCCGCCTCTCCAAACCCCACGATGCCGGGAAGGTTCTCCGTTCCGGGGCGAATCCCGCGCTCCTGGCCCCCTCCGGTCTGCTGGGCGGGCAGCGACACCCCGTCCCGGACGAGGAGCGCCCCCACGCCCTTCGGGCCGCCGATCTTGTGGCTCGAGATCGAGGCCAGATCCAGGGGAAGCCCCGAGAACGAGAAGGGCACCTTTCCGAACATCTGGACCGCGTCCACGTGGAACAGGACCTGGCGCTGCCGGCAGATCGCGCCCAGCGTGGCCAGGTCGGCCAGCACTCCGGTTTCGTTGTTCGCACCCATCAACGTCACCAGCGCGGTGTCCGGGCGCAGTGCGCTCTCCAGGTCGCTCGGCCGGATCCGCCCGTCCTCGTCCACCGGGAGGATCGTGGTTTCGGCGCGAGTCGGGCTCAGGGCGCCCAGCGTATGGAGGATCGCCTCGTGCTCGGTGCTGGCGGTGATCACGTGCCGTCGCTCCGGAGAGGCTTCCAGGACGCCTCGGATCGCCAGATTGTCGGCCTCCGTCCCGCCCGATGTGAACAGCACCTCCGACGGCCGACATCCGGCGGCGCGCGCCACCTGGCTCCGGGCCCGTTCGCGCGCGGCGCGGGCCTCCCGGCCAAAGCGATGCTGACTGGACGGGTTGCCGGGGGGCCCGGAAAGGCACGCGGTCATGGCCCGGACCACCTCCGGCCGGACGGGCGTGGTGGCGTTGTAGTCGAGATAGATGGGGTCCACGGGCCGCTCCTCTCGTTCCGATCGGATCAGGTTCTCATGCGCCTCCGGGCAAGTCCAGCGGCTCCGGCGCCGAGGATGGGAGGGTGCGAGGCACGGACGGACGGCGGGGAAGCGGCGGCCCGCGGGGCGGCGGCGATCGCTTCGAACGGGTGACAGATTGTGATCAGGGATAGAAAAGGCTTTTCTTTCCCATGGGATCTGTTGTAAGATTTTACCTGGGACAACAGCACCTAGCGAGCAACCCAGGTATGCCCCTGTGACCATCACACCTGTCGCCCACGCGCTGGATTTCCTTGTCGACCATGCCACGCCGCCCGTGCGTCTGCACGCGGCGCGCAGTCTCGGCAGCCCCCGCAAGTTCGGCCCCATCGGAGTCCTCCGCGACGAGGCCGAGCGCGACATGTTCGCGCGCGACGTCCACGAGCTCTTTCTTCTGCCGTACGCCCAAGCGTGGAAGAACGGCCGCCTGCGCGGCCCGGCCGCCGGGATTCTCGGCAGCGTTCTCTCTTCGAATTGTTCGGTGTCCCTGGACGCCATGCTGGCCCGCGGACGATCCGAGCCCGGTCCGGCGCTGGGTCAGGTTCTTCAGGGCATGCTGCATCGGCAACATCGGAACGGGTTCTTCTTCGAGCCGCAGCAGGAGGCCCAGGTGGCTTCGCTGCGGGGGACGGAGCGGGATACCGAGTTCGTGGACGTCACGGCGGCGTACCTTCGCTACCTGATCGCCTTTGGTCTCGGGAAGGATGAGCGAATCCGCCTGGGTTTCGACTGGTTGGTGCGGCAGCAGGATCCCGATGGCGCCTGGCGCCCCCGGTCGCGCCACGACGCGCCGGACGAGACGCGCAGCTATCTCCGAACCCGCCGCGTAGCGCAGGCGTTCGCGGAGTTGCCGTCGCCGGCCCTCAAGCGATGGGGTGCGGCGCGGCGTCAGTTGGCCACCGCCTGGGCAGCCCGGATTCTGGAACGATGCGATTCTCCGGACGCGGTCACCACGGACTTCAACATCTGCGCGGACCCCGAGGGTCCGGTGCGCTCGGGGGTCGGACCGGATCTCCCCGCCGCGCTGGAGTCGCGGATTCTCTACTTTCCGCTGGAAGACCTCTGGCTCGCCATGTCCATCGGCGCGTCCCCCGAGCATCCCAATCTGGCACCGTGGGTGGAGTGGCTTCGCGACACGCAACTGGCGGACGGATCGTGGCGGCTGGGCAATCCGGCGCTGCGGGAGCGGCTGTTGCTGTCGGACCCGAACGGCCGCCTGCGCGCCGAGGCGCTGTACCTCACGGACGACTGGATCACGCTGCGCGGGGCCCAAATCCTCCGGCTGGCCGCCAGCCGCGCGGCCACGCGAACTCCCAGCGAGGCCGCGGTCTGATCTTCCGCGGCTCGGACGCATTTCCCCCGAGTCCTCGCGTTTTGTGGCAGATTCCGGGAAGACGAGCCGCACCGTCGCGGCCGACCCTCCTCCCTCCGGAGCTGTCCCATGTCCTCCGCCCGCACGCTGCTCACGTTTCGACGCGGGAACGCTTCCTACGCGGTCGACGTCGGCGAAGTGCGACGCGTCGTGTCGGCAGTGGAACTGCGCACGCTGCCGGCAACTCCGGCGTTCGTGGCGGGAGCGGCCCGCATTGACGACCGCCTGGAAGTGATGGTGGACCCGGAAGCGCTGTTCTCGGGAAACCCGGCCACCCCGGACGCGGCCCGCATCATTCTGGTGACCGCCTTGAATCAGCCGCTCGGTCTGCTGGCGGACGACGTGGATGACGTGGCTACCGTTCCGGCGGACGAGATCGCACCGCCGCTTCCGTTTGTCGGTGGGCGGCGACCGGGCGCGGTGGCAGGGGTGCTCTCCCGGACCTCCGCGGAAGTTCTGGTCCTGGACCTGGCGCGACTGCTCACGAGTTCCGAAGTGACGGAACTCATCGCGCCCACGACCCCTGCCGCCGACTGATCGCGTGGCGACCGGACCGCGGAAGCTGAGACCGGCGGCCGGGTTGGTGGTCGGCGCCTCGGTGGCGGTGGCGACCCGGCCCGACCTGGTGGCCGCGTACCCGTGGTGGATAGCGTGGCTCGCGGTGATGACGGGCGCCTGGATCTGGGGACTGTGGCAGGTGCGCGGCGAATCGCCCCCATCCGAGCGGCGATCCTCGACCGTGGTGTGGGTGGTGGCGGTCTCGGCGGTCGCGCGGCTGGCCCTGAGCGTGCCCGACGCTCCCCTGTCCGACGACCTCTACCGCTACCTGTGGGACGGCCGCGTTGCGAACGCGGGGATCAACCCATTCCTCCATGCACCGGTCGCCGAGGAGCTGGCGCACCTTCGGGACGATGCGATCTGGCCCCACATCAATCATCCCGACGTCTCCACGATCTATCCGGCCACCGCCCAGCTCTACTTCCGGGCGCTGGACGCTCTGGGCGGCGACCCCCGCTCGCCGCGGTGGGGGGCGGCGCTCTTCGACACGCTGACCGTGTGGTTGCTGGCCGGAATGCTGGCTCGACGCGGCCGATCTCCGCGGGCCGCCCTGGCCTTCGGATGGTGTCCCCTGGCCATCCTGGAGAGCGGCGGCGGAGGTCACGTGGACTCGCTGGGCATTCTGGCCATGGTGGCGGCGCTGGCGCTGGCGGACGTCCGTCGACCGCGTCTCTTTCCGGCCGGGGTGGCGTTCGGGCTGTCCACGCTGGTCAAGCCGATGGCGCCACTGCTGCTTCCCGCCCAGCTGCGGGATCGCTCCTGGCGGTCGATCCTGGCCCTTCTTCTCGGAGGGACGCTGACGCTTGCGCTGGTGGTCCCGGACCTGGACGCGGGGTCCCAGCTCTTCGCCGGATTCCGAACGTACGCGCATCATTGGCAGTTCAACGATGCGTTCTACTCGGTGATTGTGGAGCACGGTGCCGGCCCTACCGGGACCCGGTGGGTCCTTGCGCTCGGAACCGGACTGATCGCGTGGATCGTGGGCTTCACCGTACGCGACCGGGCCGCGGCCGCGTCCGTGGTCGTGGCCGTCGCGTTGACGCTGTCGCCCACCGTGCACCCCTGGTACGTGACGTGGCTCGCGGCGTTGCTCGTGTGGGCGCCGCGCAGCGCGCAGCGTGCGTTCCTGGCGTTCGTCGCGTTGGCGCCGGTGAGCTACTACTGCGCCTGGTCGTTCTCGCGCACGGGTGAGTGGGTCGAGCCGGCGTGGTTGTGGTGGATCAGCTGGGCTTTGCCCGCGACGATTCTGACCCTCGATCGGGTGCGGACGGTCCGTTCGCCAGATGCTCGTTCAGCAGAGCGTGCAACTCCGCGCGACGAATCGGCTTGGTCATGAACCCGTCGAATCCGGAGGCGAGGCAGCGCTTCCGTTCCTCCGGCAACGCGTTGCCGGTGAGCGCCACGATCGGCCCCGGCCAACCGGCGTCCCGCAGCTGAGTCACCGCGTCCCAGCCGTCCAGATCCGGCATCTGCAGGTCCATCAGGATCAGGTCGACGGCCCGCCCGTTGCGGCCCTCTTGCCACGCGACGCTCACCGCTTCCGCGCCGGTCGCGGCCGTGGTCACGCGCGCGCCCATCCGCTCCAGGATCCTGGAGATGAGCCGGAGGTTGACCGGGTTGTCGTCGGCGAGCAGCAGATGGCAGGCCGGAAGCGTCCGCTCCTTCACCGGTGCCGCGGTCGGGGTGGCGCGACGCTGCGCCTGGGCTTCCTCGGCGGTCGATCGGGGCACGCCTTCCTGGGAGCCGATCGGAATCGCGAACGTGAACGTGCTGCCCTCGCCGGGTCGACTCTGCACGTGGATGTCGCCGCCAAGGCGGTGCACGAGGCGCTCGCAGATCGTGAGTCCCAGGCCCGTTCCCCCGAAACGCCGGGTGGTGGAGCCATCGGCCTGCGTGAACGGCTGGAAGATCCGCGCGATCTCGTCCGGCGTCATGCCGATTCCCGTGTCGGTCACCTGAAAGCACAACATCGGCTCGGCCCCCGCTTCTTCGCGCAGCTGAACGCGAACGCCCACGCTGCCCCGCTCGGTGAACTTCAGCGCGTTCCCGACGAGGTTGACCAGGACCTGGCGCACGCGCGTGGGATCCGACTCGATCGTCTCGGGGAGGGAACCCACCACGGCGCTACTCCACTCCAGCGCCCGTTCGCGGGCCACCGCGCGGAAGGAACATTCCACGTCGTCGATCAGCTGGAACGGAGAGAAGCGCACGCGTTCGATCTCGAGTCCGCCCGCTTCGATCTTGGACAGGTCCAGCAGGTCGTTCACGATGCGCAGCAGGAAGTCGCCGTTGCGCCGGATGATGTGGGCAGCCTCGCGCCGCTCGGCCGGGGGCAGGTCGTCCCGCAGGATCTCATCGGCGTAACCGAGAATCGCCGTCAGCGGTGTCCGGATCTCGTGGCTCACGTTTGCCAGGAACGCGGACTTGGCCTGGCTGGCCGCTTCCACCCGCTCCATGGCGATCTCCAGCTCGCGCATTGCCAGGGACTCCCGCTCCAGCATGTCGGAGAGCTGGTGGGCCCGGGCGTGCAGGTCGCGCTCCACGTGGCGACGCAACGAACGGGCTTCCGCCTGCTCGATCACTTCCAGCAGGCGCGCGCCGTCCAGGTGCCCCTTGCGCACGTACTCGTCCGCGCCGGCGTGGATCAGCCGCACCGCAAGGTCGGCGTCTCGCGTGTTTCCGAGGACCACGATGGCGCGGGCCGGGGCGACCGTCCGCAACCGGCGAACGGCCTCGACCGGACACATGTCCTCCAGGAGATCATTCACGAAGACCACGTGCGGCTGGATGGCGTCGAACTCCCGCAGCGCGGGGCCCGCCTCGGTGAACTGCCGGAAGTCGTAGCGGAGTCCCGGAATGCGATCGAGATGGCGGCACAGCAGGGCGCCTTCGCCGGGATCGCTGTCGAGAAGCAGGATTCGCTGGGCCACGTTGCGTACGCCGGGATGCGGGGGATCGGAGTTGTCTTCGGACCATCGGGCCGTGGGCGAGCGGGCTGAAGGCGAAACCCGTTGTATAATATGGAGTTATGGATCTAGCCGTCGGCTTCGCCGGCGCGTGGCCGCCGCGCGGAAGATGGTCGCCAGGATCTTGTGCGAAGCCCGGATCGTGCCGCGGATCGTTCCCGTGATCTTGGACCGGCCGATCCGCTTGCGATAGCTCACGGGAACCTCCACGCAGCGCAATCCGTGCTGCGCAGCCTTGACCTGCATCTCCACGGTCCAGCCGAAGTCGCGATCCGCCATCTGGAGACGTTCGAGCGCGTCCGCGCGGATCGCGCGAAACGGTCCCAGGTCCGTGAAGCGCACGCCCCAGAACACGCGGATGAGC
>BQJX01000059.1 GCA_021604925.1 Gemmatimonadota bacterium | reverse complement strand
ACTGTACCAGCTCGAGTTCCTCGATCGGATCCCGCCCCACGCGGCCGTGGACACGTCGGTGGAACTGGCCAAGCACTTCGGTTCGCGCGGTGCCGCCGGACTCGTGAACGCGGTCCTGCGGCAGTCGCGGCGCGTGGAGGCGGTGCCCGAGCCGGATGCGTCGGAGGACCCGGTGGCGCATTTGGAAGCGCGGACAAGCCATCCCGCGTGGCTGCTGGCGCGCTGGCTGAAGCGGTACGGGTTCCGCAAGACGCTGGAACTCGCCGCCGCGAACAACGCAAGGCCGTCCTTGACGCTCCGGGTGACCTCCGACAGAGTCGAGCCCGACGATCTGGCGCAGGATCTGCGCGAACAGGGGGTCACGGTCGAGTTCGGGGAGTACCTGCCCGGGACGCTTCGACTGCCGCAGGGCTGGCACCCGGCGCTGCGCGAGGTCCTGCGCGGCGGACTGGCGGTGGTGCAGGATGAGGCGGCGGGGCTGGTGGCCCACGTGTCGCGTCCGGGAGCGGGGCTACGGGTGCTGGATCTGTGCGCGGCTCCCGGAGGAAAGGCGCTTCACTTGGCGGCGTTGTGCGGGGATGCACTGGTGGTGGCCGCGGACGTTTCGCCGCGACGGATCCGCCGACTCAGCGAAACGATCGCGCGGACCGGTGTTGCCACGGTCCACCCGATCGTGGCGGATGGGCGGCAACCGGCTACGCGCGGCGGCTTTGGCCGCGTGCTGGTGGACGCCCCGTGTTCCAACACCGGCGTCCTGCAGAAGCGACCGGATGCACGCTGGCGTCGCACGGAAGAAGATGTCACCCGCCTGGCGTCGCTGCAGGGCGAACTGCTGGATGCGGGACGAGCGCAGGTGGGACCCGGCGGACTTCTCGTCTACTCCACCTGCTCGCTCGAACCGGAGGAGAACGAACACGTGATCGACGCCTACCTCCAGCGGCATCCCGGCGACGCCGTGGTTCCCGCGAACGATGTCCTGCCGGATGAACTCGTTCGCGATGGCTACCTGGCCACGAACCCGGTCGACCACGGAGTGGACGGCGCGTTTGCCGCCGTGCTGCGCCCGGGTGGATCCAGTCTGAGGGTGATCCAGTGAAGATCTTCCTGGGCCTGCTGATCGCGGGAGTCGCCGCGTTCGTGACCGGGTTGGCCCTCTTCCAACTGGGGATGCTGGCGTTCGTCCGCTCCGGCGCCGAGGTGCAGGTCCCCGACCTGATCGGCCGGGAACTGAGCGAGGCGCGGGCCACGCTGGAGGCCGCCAGCTTTGTGGGCGTACCGGAAACGGAAGTGTACTCCGACGAGTTCGGCGAAGGCGCCGTGGTGGAGCAGCGACCGGCGGCCGGCAAGGTGCTGCGGAAGGGTCGCAAGGTCTGGCTGACCGTCTCCATGGGCGTGCGAAAGGCCATCGCTCCCAGTCTGGTGGGGATGTCCTACCGGCAGGCCGGAATCGTGCTGGCCCGGGACAACCTGGCGAGCGGAAGCATTTCCAGGGTCCACCACGACACCGTCCGCCGCGGGGCGGTGATCGGGCAGAATCCGCCGGCCTCCTCGCCGCTGCCGGAGGGCGGGCGGGTGGACCTGCTGGTCAGCCTGGGGCCGCCGCCGGAGTCCTACGTCATGCCGGACTTGGTGGGGCGCCCGGCCCGGGAAGTGGAATCCCTGCTGGAACGCCACGGACTGCGGCTGGGTGAGCGGACCGTCTTGATCGACCACTCGGTGCTTCCCGGCACGGTGCTGGAACTCGACCCTCCGCGCGGGAGTCGCGTGAACAGTGGGGAAGCCGTGGATGTAGTGGTGTCCTCCCGCCGCTGAGGGCCCCACGCCGGGCGTCGTGCCGCCCAGGCACGCCCCAACTCCCCGGTGGATTTAGGTATGAATCCCCGGCTCGTTCGCACCGATACCCCCTGAGATAGGGGGATTCATGAGTCATTCCGGATTTCGCGTCGTGGCCCGCTTCTGCGATGGCCAGATTGTTCGCGGTCACACGTCGGATTTCCGTCCGGGGCGGGCCACGTTCGCCGTGACTCCTCCGAACGAGGCGTCCGTTCGGGTGCTGGTGGACGAGCTCAAGGCGCTCTTCTTTGTGAAGTCGCTCGATGGGAATCCCCGTCACATCCACGACAACGGCTTCAGCGAAGAGCCCAAGGTGGGACGTCGCGTTTGGGTCACGTTCCAGGATGGTGAGCAGCTGGCCGGGCGCGCGCCCTCCGTGAACCCCGAGAACGAAGGGTTCTTCCTGTTCCCCAACGATTGGGAATCGAACCTGGAGCGCGCGTGGATCGTGCTGCGAAGCACCAAGAGCGTGCTCTACGACGAAGACGCCGTGGAAGCCGCGCGCCAGTACCAACCCAAGGGCCCGCCTCCGAGCGTGAAGCATGTGGCGCCGGACGAGTGGGACCTGATGCTGGGCTTTGAGCCGCCGTCCCTGAAGCTGGACGGCGAGGAGCAATCCTCCCCCCGGCGTCGCACCCCGCCGAGGGCCCGCCCGGATTCCGGGATCTTCCTCGGAGACTGGTAGCCCCTCCCGCGCGCCCGCCGGACCGTCCCGCTCCGCCACTCCAGACCCGCTCTCGACCCCGCGGCTCCCGGCCGGTGACGCCGCTCCGCACGTCTGCTAGGTTTGCGGTGACTGGGAGGTGTGATCGTGTCGAGTCGCCCGCTCGTGGCTCCATCCCTGCTGTCCGCCGACTTCAGCGCGCTGGCCCAATCGCTGCGCCGGGTGGAAGACGCCGGGGCGGATCTTCTGCATGTGGACATCATGGATGGGATGTTCGTTCCGAACATCAGCTTCGGTCCGGCCATGGTCGAGACGGTGCGCGGCATCACGTCGCTCTTCCTCGACGTGCACCTGATGATCGAGGACCCGATTCGCTACGTGGACGCGTTCGCCAGCGCCGGCGCGGACGGGATCACCGTTCACGTGGAGGCGTGCGAGAACGTGGCCGCCACCCTGGAGGCGATCCGTGAGCACTCCCTGCGACCCGGAATCACGCTGAAGCCGGGCACCCCTTTCACGGACATCGAGCCGTTTCTGGAGTTGGTGGAGCTGGTCCTGATCATGACGGTGGAGCCCGGTTTTGGGGGACAGAGCTACCTGGAGGACCAGGAACCCAAGCTGTCACGGGCGCGCCAGCTGAGGTCCGCGGCCGGCCACGACTTCGTGATCGAGGTGGATGGGGGCATCGGGACCGCTACCGCCCGCCGGGCGGTTTCCGCCGGGGCCGAGATCCTGGTCGCCGGGTCCGCGCTGTTCGGCGCGCCGGATATCTCCGCGTTCGTTTCGGGACTCCAGTCGCTGGAGGCCGCTCCCCGGCGCTAGGCCGATGCACCCCATTCGCGGTGATTGTGAACCGGGCGCCCTGCGTGCGCTCCGGAAACCCGCTCGGGCCGGCCGCCCCGGTCCGGCCCGCCTGCGCACTTGAACACTCGCAAGCTCTCCGGTAATGTATGCGGTCCGATTGTGGGGATTTCCGGCCAGGGGGCATTGTAGATGTTTGAAGACCTCAGCTCCCGATTAGAGGGGGTCTTCAAGTCGCTCCGTGGCCGGGGCGTTCTCACCGAGGACAATGTCCGGGAGGCTCTGCGCGAGATCCGACGCGCGTTGCTCGAAGCCGACGTCCACTACAAGGTGGCCAAGGACTTCGTGAAGCGCGTCGAAGAGCGTGCGGTCGGCCAGGAGGTGCTCAAGGGCATCCATCCGGGGCAGCAGGTCGTCAAGGTCGTGCACGACGAGATGGTCCAGCTCCTTGGCGGAACGGTCGCGGAGCCGAACATCACCGGGTCGCCGCCCGTTCCGGTGATGGTCGTGGGGCTGCAGGGTTCGGGAAAGACCACCACGTGCGCCAAGCTGGCGAACTGGTTGAAGAAAAAGGGCCGTCGGCCGTATCTCGTGCCGGCGGATCCGTACCGCCCGGCCGCGCGCGATCAGCTGATCAAGCTGGCGCAGGCGAACGGGCACGCGGTGTACGAGGGGCCCGAAGAGGACCCGGTGGAGATCTGCCGGCGCGGGATGCAGGAAGCGGTGCGCGCCGCGGCGGACGTGGTGCTGCTGGATACCGCGGGTCGCCTTCACGTGGACGACGAACTCATGGAAGAGTTGCGTCAGGTTCGCGCCACGGTGAAGCCGCACGAGATCCTGCTGGTAGTGGACGGAATGATCGGACAGGACTCGGTGAACGTGGCCGAGCAGTTCCGGGAAAAGCTGGGGTTCGACGGCGTTGTCCTGACCAAGATGGATGGAGACGCGCGCGGCGGTGCTGCGCTGTCCATTCGCCACGTGACGGGCGTGCCCATCAAGTTCCTCGGAGTCGGCGAGAGCGCCGACGCGCTGGAGCCGTTTCATCCGGACCGGATGGCGTCGCGCATCCTGAACATGGGGGATGTGCTCACGCTCGTGGAGCGGGCGCAGGAGTCGGTCGAAGAGGGTGAGGCGGAGGAGCTGCAGAAAAAGCTCCGGAAGAACGAGTTCACGCTCGAGGACTTCCGGACGCAGCTTCGCCGGCTCAAGAAGATGGGGCCGCTGAGCCAGATCATGGGGATGCTTCCGGGCGTTCCCAAGGATGCATTGCAAGAGGTGGAGAAGGACGGCGGCAAGTCGCTGACGCGCGTGGAAGCCATCATCAGTTCGATGACGCCGGCGGAACGCACCAAGCCTTCCATCCTGGATGGAAGCCGTCGACGGAGGATCGCCCGCGGAAGCGGGACGAGCGTGCAGGAGGTCAACCAACTCCTGAAGCAGTTCGGCGACATGCGCAAGATGATGAAGCAGATGGGTCGCATGAAAAAAGGCAAAGGCAAGGGTCGCGGGCGCTTCGCCCGTTTCCCGGGAATGTAGTCGGTACCGGCCGCCGAGTTCGGCGGAAAAGGGAGGAAACGTTGGTCAAGCTTCGTTTGGCGCGAATGGGAAACCGGAAGCGTCCGTTCTATCGTGTGGTGGCAGCAGAAGAGGCGAACCGTCGCGACGGTCGCTTCATCGAGATTCTGGGAACGTACGATCCGCTTCGTCAGCCGGCGGTGGTCGAGATCCAGTCGGAGGCCGTGCTCAAGTGGCTTTCGCAGGGAGCCCAGCCCACGGATACGGTTCGCCGCATCCTGTCGCAGTCGGGCGTGTGGGCGCACTGGCAGGCGAGCAAGGCCGGCGGCGCGGAGCTGTCGGAGATGACCGGTCGCGTGTCGGGCACGTTGCAGAGCGGACGCTCGGACCGCCCGTCCAAGAAGACCGTGGCCAAGATCGCGGAAGAGACGGCCAAGCAGGCCGAAGAGGCAGCCGCCGCCGCGACCGCCGCCGAGGAGGCCAGCAAGGCCGCCGCGGAAGCCGCGACGGAAGAGGCTCCTGCGGACGAGACCGCGTCCTAGCATATGGTCGCGGATCGTCGCGGTGCCGACGCGCCGGCGGCGGACCTGCTGGTCGTTGCGGAGCTGGGCCCTCCCCACGGAATCCGGGGGGAGATCATGGGGCGACTCGTAGGGGTCGAACCGGAGGTGTTGCGGAACCTCGAGCCGCTCTGGTTGCGGCTGGAGGGAAGTGAGACGATTCCCGTGCAGGTCGTCTCGATCCGCCCCAAAAAGAAGTCGTGGATCCTGGCGATCGGTCTGGCGGATCGCACCGAGGCCGAGCGACATCGGGGGGCGGAGTTGGTCGCGCGGCGCTCGGACCTGCCCGAGCCGGATCCGGGCGAGTGGTACGTGGCGGATCTCGTCGGCCTCTCGGTGATCACCGAGGGGGGCGAGGAACTCGGGAACCTGGACGAGGTTCTCCAGCTCCCTGCCAATGACGTGGCCGTGGTCACGGGAGCCCGGGGCGAGGTGCTGGTACCGCTCCTGGAACACGTGGTGATGGACGTGGACCAGGAGGCACGCCGGATGACGGTCCGATTGCCGGTGGGCCTGCTGGACGAAGCATGAGGATTACGGTCTTCACCATCTTCCCGGAGCTGATCGAAGCCGCGTGTCGGCCGTCGATCCTGGGGAGCGCGATCGAGAAGGGAATCCTCTCGGTCGAGACGGTGGATCCGCGGGAGCACACCACGGATCGCCACCGGAAGGTGGATGACATTCCGTTCGGCGGCGGCGCCGGCATGGTCATGATGCCGCAGCCGCTCTCGGATGCGTTGGACTCCGCCCTGGCGGCGGAGGGCGAGAGGAAACCGCGAGTCGTGTTCCTCACGCCGGGTGGAAGGCCGCTGGACCAGGACACCGTTCGCGAGCTGGCGAACGAGGAGTCGATCTTCCTGGTGAGCGGGCGGTACAAGGGAATCGACGATCGCGTCGTGCGGCGATACGCCACGGACGAGATCTCGATCGGTGACTACGTCCTGTCCGGAGGAGAACTGCCGGCACTCGTGGTGATCGATGCGGTCATGAGGTTACTCCCCGGCGCTCTCGGCGACTTCGCGAGCGCGGAGGAGGATTCGATTCACTCGGGACTTCTCGAGGTGCCGCTGTTCACGCGGCCGCGGGAGTTCCGGGGAGACGAGGTGCCCGAAGTGTTGATCTCCGGGCACCACGAGAAGATCCGTCGGTGGCGTCGCCGTGAGGCGCTGAAGCGAACGCTTCTTCATCGGCCGGAGTTGCTCGAGTCCGCGGATCTGTCGAAGGAGGATCAGCAAGTCCTTCGGGAGCTGAAGCGCGATCTCGATAGTGGTGGCACGGGAGAATGACCGCGGGGAAGACCCGCAACGAGGAGAGTGAGAGATGGCCGATCTGATTCGTCTGGCCGAGGCGTCGGGCCTCCGTACGGACCTTCCCGATTTCCAGCCGGGCGATAGCGTAGAAGTTCACGTGCGCGTCCGCGAGGGAAACAAGGAGCGCATCCAGGTCTTCGCGGGAGACGTGATCCAGCGCCGCGGCGCGGGAACGCAGGCCACCGTCACGGTGCGCAAGCTGTCGAACGGCGTGGGCGTGGAGCGGATCTTTCCGCTGAACTCGCCGTCGATCGCCAAGTTCGAAGTCACGCGCCAGGGCGAGGTTCGCCGGGCCAAGCTGTACTATCTGCGGGGCCTCACCGGTCGAGCCGCGCGGATTCGCGAGCGGCGCCGGAAGTAGGTTCGCTTCATGGGCGCGGACCTGTACGAGCTCGAGCTGGAACTCATCGAGCGCACGTCGGGGCCCGTGGCCGGCGTGGACGAGGTGGGCAGGGGCCCTCTGGCCGGTCCCGTGGTGGCGGCGGCCGTGGTGCTGCCGGCCGCACGGATCGAGGGGCTGGCGGATTCCAAGGTGTTGGACGCGGGGGATCGGGAGCGATTGTTTCGGGAGATCATTGCGGCCCGGGCAGAAGTAGGGGTGGGGTGGTCCACCACGCGACAGGTGGACCGCATGAACATCCTGCAGGCCACGCACCGCGCCATGGCGCGCGCGATCGGCCGCCTGCCGAATGCCCCGGTGCATCTCCTGGTGGATGGACATCCCGTGCCGGGACTGCCGGGAGACCAGACCGCCCTGGTGAAGGGCGACGCTCGCTGCGCGTGCATCAGCGCGGCCTCGATCGTGGCCAAGGTGGTGCGCGATCGATTCATGGATCGGCTGGCCCGTACCTATCCCCAGTACGGATTCGATCGCAACAAGGGATACGGAACCGCGGAGCACTGTGAAGCGTTGGAGACGGAAGGTCCTTGCCCGCACCATCGACGTACGTTTTCGCCGGTGGCGTTCTCGAACCAGGGGAAGCTGTTCTGAGGACGGGGCCGGCACGCGGTCGCTGGGCGGAAGACGCCGCGGCGCGCTTCCTGACGGACCGGTTGGGCTATGAGCTGGTGGAACGGAACGTTCGCTTCGCGGGCGGGGAGATCGACTTGATCCTGCGGGACGGAAGCGTGGATGTCTTTGTGGAGGTAAAGGCGCGCCGGGCCGGCGGTCGGGCCTCCGCGGCGGTCACGGCCGACAAGCGTCGCCGCGTGGGTCGGGCGGCCGCGGTCTGGGTGGCCCGCCACGGCGTCGCGCCGGGTGGATGCCGGTTCGACGTGGTCACGGTAGAGGGGCGCGGATCGCGCGTCCGGTTGGAGCACTTTCCCGCGGCGTTCGAAGCCGCGGAACGCTGGGGAGTCTGACTCTCTTGAAGCTCGTCCTGATGATATTGCTGGGAATTCTTGCGCTGAACGCCATCGTCATTCTGTTCATCACCGGAATTCTCATCCTTGACCACTTGAAGGCGCGCCGCCGGGAATCTCGCGATGAAACGCCCGCCAATGCACCGCAGTAGCACTCTTCTTCTCGTCTCCGCCCTGGTGGTGGCCCTTCTTGCCGGAGGGTGCAGCAAGGGGCTGGATCCGCGGGTCCAGGAAGGCTACGACCTGGTCGTGGCCGGCAAGGTGGATGAGGCGATCGCCCTGGCCAACGCCCTGCTCGCCGATGATCCCAACCAGAAAGAGGCGCGCAACCTGATCGGCCTGGCGCTGTACAAGGCGGGCGACGCCGAGGGCTCGGTGCAGCAGTACCAGCAGGCCATCGAGATCGATCCCGACTACCCCGAAGCGCACTTCAATCTGGGGAACTCGTACCAGATCCTCGGACGCGCGGAAGAGGCAGAGGCGGAGTTCCTGCTGGCGGTCAAGAACCAGAAGAAGTTCGTGCTGGCCCACTACAACCTGGGCGTCATCTACCAGAACTCCGGCCGCGACGATCAGGCGCTCACCTCGTTCCGCACCTGCGTGGAGTACGACCCGCAGTTCTACCTGGCGTTCATCGGCATGGGCGACATCCTGTACCGCACGGGGGACTTCGAGAACTCCATCGCGAACCTGCAGCGGGCGCTGGAACTGAGCCCCACGCAGAAGGAGCTTCGCGTGGTCCTGGGCAACGCGCTGTTGCAATCCGGTCGCGCCGACGGTCCGGTCGCGGCCGAAGGCGAGTTCCGGGCGGCCGTCGGCATCGACCCGATGTACATCGACGCCGTGTACAACCTGGGCGTTGCGCTGGCCTCGCAGAATCGCACGAACGAGGCGGCCGAGCAGTTTCGTCGGGTGCTGGAACTGGCCGAGGGCAACCCAGCGAAGGGCGGGCTCGTGTCGCACGTGAACAAGTTCTTCGAGACGTACGGCGAAGAGCTGCGGGAAGGCGATTCCGAGGCCGCGTCCGGATAGCTCGGGCGCGCTCGCCGGTCGGGCCGGCCCGCACCGTTTCTCCCTGATTCACTCCCCGGTGAACTGAAACCACCCACCGGGAGTCCCTCCATGCTTGCTCGTGTCCTGTCGGTCGCCCTGGGCGGAGTGCAGGCCCATGCCGTCGACGTGGAAGCCGACGTTCGCCCCGGCCTGCCTCACACCCAGATCGTCGGCCTGCCCGATGCCTCCGTGCGCGAGTCGAAGGAGCGCGTCCACGCGGCGATCCGCAACTCCGGCTTCGAATGGCCCACCGCGCGCATCACCTTGAACCTCGCCCCCGCGGAACTGCCCAAGGAGGGCAGCGGGTTTGACCTGCCCATCGCGCTGGCGCTGCTGGCCGCGTCCGGGCAGATGCCGCCCGAACCCCTTGCCAATCTGGTGTCGATCGGCGAACTCTCGCTCGACGGGGAACTCAGGCCGGTGCGGGGCGCCCTGGTCTCGGCCCTGGCGGCGCGGGAGCGGGGATGGCGCGGCATCGTGGTGCCGCCGGGAAACGTGGCGGAGGTCTCGTCGGCGCGCGGGTTGTTGGTGGGGTCCGCCGGCACCTTGCGCGAAGTCGTGGAGGGGCTGTCCACC
>BQJX01000058.1 GCA_021604925.1 Gemmatimonadota bacterium | reverse complement strand
CGTGGCCAGCCTACTCCGGTGCGATTTTTTCGCAGACATCCAGGGAGCGCTTTCCGGACTCGTCGACCCAGGGACCCCACTCGATGGTGTTGCCGCGGAACATGGCGCTGTCCGGACAATCCGAGCCCCAGAAATTGTAGGGCACGCGAAGCGTCTTCGGCTTCATGGTGCGCAACCCCTGATTCTTCTGGTACGCCTCGTTCTTGACCGCCCCGGAAACGTTGTTCCAGACGCGGTTGGCCGTGGAGATGGTGCCGCCAATGGTCGGATCCGAGTGCTCGGCGATGCGGAATCCGAGCGTGTTGCGCGTGATCGTATTCCGAACGATGCGCGGAGCCGCGCTGACCAGCGTGATCCCGGTGATGCACAGCTGGATGTCGTTGTTGACCACGCTTCCCTGCGACTCGAAGAGATAGATCCCGTTCTGGCACTCGCGGAACGTGCAGTTCTGGATGGTCATGTCGCAGAACAGCCCGCGGAATCCGCTCCAACCGCCCTTGATCACGCAGTCCTTCACGACCAGGTTTGACTCCTCCGCGCGGATCACGCCCTCGGCGCCCTTCTGTCCGTCGATGGAGAAGCCTTCGATCGTGGTCAGGCTGTCCAGGCCGTCCGCCTTCACGACCCAGAAGGAGTTGCTGGTCAGCAGCGTCTCGTCCGGACCCTTTTCCGCGATCAGTTGAACGCCCGGGCGCAGCACGAGCTTGCCGTACGTACCCGGCGCCACCAGCACGGTGTCCCCGTACGCGGCGCTCTCGATGGCGTCCTGAATCTGGCGGTGCTCACTGGCCTTCCAGACTTCGGCCCCGGCCGGAACTGACAGCAGCAGGCACGGGACGAAGAGGAGCCGAATCCAAGTTGTCATGCGGAACTCCCTCGAAAATCGCCGGATCGGGAAACCCGGTCCAGCCGGAGTGGGGACTCGGGGACCCCGCTTGAGCGGGGAGCCCCCAAAGTCCACGGTGTGGCGCGCCCAGGAGGACTCGAACCCCCAGCCTTTTGGTCCGTAGCCAAACGCTCTATCCAATTGAGCTATGGGCGCCGATCACCGCATTGCAACCTGGCGGAGAGGGAGGGATTCGAACCCTCGAGGAAGATTTCTCTCCCTAACCGCTTAGCAGGCGGCCCGATTCAGCCACTCTCGCACCTCTCCAGGGCCCGAAGGCGTGGGTCTCCACCTGCCACCGCAAACCCGGTGGCGGAGGGAGTAGGATTCGAACCCACGGAACCTTGCGGCTCAACGGTTTTCAAGACCGTCGCCTTAAACCACTCGGCCATCCCTCCTCCGGAACGGCAGAGTGTACGGGAGCAGAACGGCGTGTCAACCCTCCATCACCCGTTCCCGGTCATCGGCGACGATTCCGCCGCCCAAGACCATGTCCCCGTCGTAGAAGACGGCCGACTGCCCTGGAGTCACCGCACGCTGCGGTTCGTCGAAAGCCACTCGAGCGGTCCGCCCCGGTCCGGGAATCACCCGAGCCGGGGCGGCGCGGTGCCGGGAGCGAAGCTGCACCAGGACCTGCAGGTCCCCGGCAATCCCGCGCCCGGAGGGCCACCGAACATCGCGAAGGTCCGCCTCCCGACGGTGCAGGTCGTCCTCGGGACCCACTACCACCCGGTTTCGGGCCGCATCCAGCGCGACCACGAACATCGGCGAGCCCAGCGCAAGGCCGAGGCCCCTTCTTTGCCCGATGGTGTAACGCGCCACGCCGCGATGGGTTCCCACCACGCAGCCCTCCCGGGTCACGATTTCCCCGTCCGCCAGCGTGTCCACCCGCGACGTATCCGGGCCACGCGCGGACACCTGCCCTTCCAGGAAGGCGCCGTAGTCGTTGTTCGTGACGAAGCAGATCTCCTGGCTGTCCGGCCGCTCCGCGCTGTCCAGCCCGCGGGACCGGGCCAGGGCGCGCACCTCGCTCTTCTCCAGGTCTCCCAGCGGCAGCAGGAGCATGTCCAGCGCCTCCGTCGGCGCGCCCCACAGCATGTAGCTCTGGTCGCGGGACGGATCCGCCGAGCGGCGCACGCGCGGCACGCCTCCCGAACGATCGATGCGCGCGTAGTGCCCGGTGGCGAAGCGATCGCATCCGAACGCGCGGGCCCGTTCCCACAGACCCGGGAACCGGACCTTGGCGTTGCAACTCACACACGGATTCGGAGTGCGACCGTCCAGGTAGTCGTCCACGAACGGCTGGATCACGTGCTCCGCGAACGGGGCTTCGAAGTCCACGACGTAGTGCGGAAAGCCGAGTCGATCGGCCACCTGGCGGGCGGCCTGGATCGACTCGAGCGAACAGCACGAACGGTCTTCGCCGTCTCCCTCGCCGTAGCACCAGTTCTTCATGGTGATTCCGACGAGATCGTGACCCTGCTCCGCGAGCAGTGCCGCCGCCACGGAACTATCCACTCCCCCGGACAGGGCCACGAGCGTCTTCATGACTACCTCGCGGTGCCCTTCAGGAACCGGTAGAACTCGCCGTCCGTGGACATGACCAGCGTCTCGTCCGAGCCGATCGTGTTCCGGTACGTCTCCAGCGTCTGCAGGAACGAGTAGAACTCCGCGTCGCGACCGAACGCATCCGCGTAGATCTTGGTGGCGGTGGAGTCCGCTGCACCCTGGATCTCCTGCGCGGTCTTGTACGCCTCGGACGTGATCCGCTTCAGCTCGCGATCCTTGGATCCGCGGATCTCGGCGCTGCGTCCCTGCCCTTCCGAACGCAACTTGTCCCGGATCTTCTGGCGCTCCGCGATCATACGCTCGTACACGGAGCGACGTACGCCCTCCACGTAGTTGAGGCGCTTGAAGCGAACGTCCACCAGTTCGATGCCGAACTCCTTGGTCTTTTCCCGGGAGAGCTCCAGGATGTCGTTCACGATGGCCTCGCGACCCTTGGCGATGGCCTCCACCGCCTCCGCCGCCGTGGCGCCGGCCACGTCCGCGTCCGACGAGATCTCGAACTTGCGATTCTCGGATCGAACGACTTCGATCAGGGCCCAGTTGGCGATGGCCTTGCGAGTCTCGCCGTCGAGGATATCGTCCAGTCGCGTCTGCGCGCCGCGCTCGTCACGAACGCGCTGGAAGAACAGCAACGGGTCCGAGATGCGCCAGCGGGCGAACGTGTCCACCCAGATGAAACGCTTGTCCCGGGTGGGCATCTGGTTGGCGTCGCCGTCCCACGCCAGCCACCGCTTCTCGAAACGGTTCACCCGCTGGATCAACGGAATCTTGAAGTGCAGCCCGGAATCGGTGATCGGATCGCCGACCGGCTTTCCGAACTGGGTAATGATGACCTGCTCCCCTTCGGGGATCGTGTAGAGCGTACCGCCCACCACGAACAGGATCACGATGGCAAGGAGCGCCATGGGCAAGAGCGAACGACTCATCACTGGCCTCCCTTCGTCATGCTGTTCAGGTCCAGAAGCGGCAGGATGCCCTTCACCGACTCGTCCACGATCACGGTCTTCCCCACGTCCGGGAGCACGGTGGCCATGGTTTCCAGATACATCCGCCGGCGAGTGACCTCCGGCGCCCTTCGGTACTCGCTGTAGAGCGCCTCGAAGCGGGACGCCTCACCCTCGGCCCGATTGACGCGATCGATGGCGTAACCCTGGGCCGACTGCACGCGGGCTTTGGCCTCACCCTCGGCCTTGGGGATCTCGCGGTTCAACTCGGCCTGCGCCTGGTTGATCAGGGTCTCCCGCTCCTGCTCGGCCTGGTTCACCTCGTTGAACGACGGCTTGACCGGATCGGGCGGATTCACATCCTGCAACGCCACGATCTGCACATCGATGCCCAGATCGTACTGCTCGCAGAGCAGTTCCAGACTGGTCACGGCCTGATCCTCCGCGTCCTGGCGACCCGCCGTGAGGACCTCGTCCACGGAACGATCGCCGATGACGGACCGCATCACCGCTTCACAGACATCGCGGAACGTCTCGCGCGCATCCCTCACCTGGAACAGGTACTTGACCGGATCCACCACCTTGTACTGAACGATCCACTCCACGTCGGCGATGTTGAGATCGCCGGTCAGCATCAGGGACTCGTTCAGCGTCCGGGCGTCGCGGGCGTACTGGCTGCGCTGTCCCACCACGACCGTCCGGAATCCGAACTCCTCCTTGAGCTGACGCTGCACCGGAACCTTGCGGACCCGTTCAATGCCGAAGGGCAGTCGCAGGTGGAGTCCGGGGTCGGTGGTTCGAACGTACTCGCCGAAGCGCAGCACCACGCCCACCTCTTCGGGATCGATCGTGTAGAACGAGCTCTGGATGGCGATCAACGCGACGGCGATCCCCACAATGGGACCGATCGGTAGTCGTGGAGTTGAGCGCTGCCCGCGATTCCGGAAAACGTTCCTCAGGAACTCTTCCACGTTCTCGCTGTCGGGGGAACTCAAGGCGATCCCTCCTTTCGGGTTCGTCGAATGGGCCCACCGGAGACCGGTGAGGATCTTGCGGCAGCATAGCGCAACGGCTCAGGACAACAACCCGCCGCTGCCCCCCTTCCCTCAAAAAGGGGAGCCCGGTATCCAGGCTCCCCATTCCACGAGGGGCGGAGGTTTCCGCCGCCCGGATCTACCGGCACCCGCCAGGGGGCTAGTAGCCCTGTTGCTCCTTCTGGCGCTTCAGCTCCTCGATCTTGCCGAGCTGCTTCTGGCGCTCGATCTGCTTGCGCGCGTATTCGGTGAATCGGGGGTCACCACACTGCACGGCCCGCTTGAACTCGCGCTCGGCGCGCTTGAAATTGGCGAGGCCGCCCTGCTTCTCGTAGGCCTGCCCCATCACGCAGAAACCGTGGGCGGCGCAGTTGGGATCCACCTTCTGGCCCATCTTGGCGTAGTCGATGGCCTCCTGGTGGCGCCCCACGTCGTTCAGGAGTTCCCCGAGCCGATAGAAGTACGAGGCGTCGTCCGGGACCTGCACGGTCAGCTTCTCGTAAAGCTCGATCGCCAGCGCCATCTGCTCCGTCTTCTCGTAGGACGTGGCCAGGCCGCGGATCGCCCGCGTCTTCTGCGCTTCGTCCGCCTCGGCCGACTCCACCACGGCGCGATAGTGCGGAATGGCCTGCTCGTACGCGTCGGCCCACTTGTACATGGCAGCGACACGTCCGTTGGCCCACGCGATCCAGCGCGCGTCCTTCTGGTGGTTCGGATGGGCCAGAATGCTCTCGTACGCGACGATCGCCTCCGGATACAGCTTGCGATCGAAGTACAGCTTGCCGAGTGTATCGAAGCCGAAGATGTCGTCCGGGTTCAACTCCACCGACCGGCGAAACGCCTCGATCGCCTCGATGTCGTAGCCGCCCTCCATGTAGACCTTGCCCAGGTTCGTGTACGCGTTCGGATCATCCGGGCACAACTCCAGGGCGCGCTCGTAGGACGCGATGGCCTGATCGGTGAGATTCTGCTTGAGATAGGCGAACCCGAGACTGGCGTGCGGCTCGCACTCCTTGGGCGCCAGATCCACGTAGCGGTTGTAGATCTTGATGGCGCGCTCGAACTGCTTCGCTTCGATCAGGGCGTACCCGAGTCGCGGGTAGACCTCGTGCTTTTCGGGATCCAGCGCGAGCGCCTTCTCGTATTCCTCCGCCGCCTTCACCGGGAGACCGCTGGCCCGGTACTGGTCCCCGAGAAAGATCGCCTGACGGTACCCCTCTACCTCCGGTTCCGCCGGCGCAACCGGGGCAACCGGTGCGGCAGGAGTCGCGGGGCTCGAGGTGGTGGCCGTGGTTGCCGGGCCACATCCGGCAGCGAGGACGAGTCCCGCGAGCAGAGCGGCCGTCCGTCTCAGAGCATACAAATCCATTCGGTACTTCCTCCGCGGGGGTCAGTGCCCATCCAGGGGCATCGCCTGGCGATCAGCGCCGAGGCCGGGTTGTTCGGTCACCTTGCGTCGGGGCGGCGCCGGCGTCAAGCGGCCCGACCAGGCTACTCCGCGCCGGCTCCGGCATCCGGCTCCAGGACCGGTAGAATCCGGGCCAGGTTCTCCTGAGCCAGCTTTCCGGCGGGGCCGGACGGATCAATCTCCAGAACACGCTCCCACTCGGCCCGGGCCTCGTTGTAGAGGTTGGCGTCCGCAAACAGGACTCCCAGGTTGAAATGGGCATCCGGGTTCTCGTTGTCGATCTCCAGCGCGTGGACCAGCGCCTCTTTCGCTTCGTACGTCTTGTGGAAGTGAAAGTAGAGAAGGGAGCCGAGATCGATGAAGGGCAGCGGATCCCCCGGCGCGAGGACGGTCGCCCGCTGGTACTGGGCCAGCGCTTCGTCGTGTCGGTTCAGATCCTCCAGGAGCAAACCCCGGTGCACCAGCGCCTTCACATGATCGGCATCTTTCTCCAGCACGGCGTCGAACGCGGCCATGGCCGAGTCCCGGAATGCCTGCGACGCCGTGATGTTGGGCGTGGAGGCGGTGTCCTGCCAGGCCACACCGAGCCGAAACAGGGCCTCAAGATCATTCGGATCGGACTTCAGTCGAGCCCGGGCCTCCGCGATCTCCGCCCCGGCACTCAAACCCTTGGCGGATGGATTCGTTCCTGTCGCCTTCTTGGCGCCGGGAGACGAGGCTCCGGACCCGGTCGTGCTCGCACACGCACTGAGAACGAGGAGACCCGCCAGAACGGCCATCCGGAGGACAGAAGAGGGCATTGACGTCATGCATCGACCTCCGCACACGAAGTGGTGAATGGAATCCGAGGACGAGCGAGCGTACGGATCCGGAGAGGTCGTGTCAAGCGGGGCCGACGTCTCGGGAGGGCCGCTGGCGGGCCCGCCGCCCGCGTCCCGGGACTAGCGGTAGCGGGACTTCACTTTTCCCCAGGAAAGGAACTCCAACTCGGCGACGGGCGTGGGGAAGCAGGCGGGGCAGTTGCCGGTGGTCGGCTGATAGCCGATCACGCCGCACGGGCCGGTCACCGCCGGAGAATCCACGCACATCCCGTAGTCGCTGGCTCCGGGATTGCAGAACAGCGGATCCAGGGACACGTTGCCGGACGCACCCACGGAGTCCACACAGCTTCCGCCGAATGCGCCGTCGAGATTCCCCCAGACGTCGTTGCACCCAAAGGTGCCGCCCCCCATGTTGGCGCAGTACACCGCTGTCCCGCCGACAGATCCGGTGATGATGTTGTTCTCGAAGGTCATGCTGGCCCCGGATGCGAACACGGCGGCACCATGCAGCCCCAGCGGCGCAATCGATCCTACCAGCGTGTTGTTGCGGATCGTGGGGGTTCCGCCGGCCACCGCCAGCACGCCGCCCCCCGAGTGGCAGGTGTTGTTGACGAAGAGGTTGTTCTCCACCGTGAGGTCGCAGAACTGCATGTACGCGCCGGAGCCCAGGGCCGCCTGGCAGTTCCGGAAGATGTTGTTCCGAATCGTGCCCGAGGCCACGTAAGCGCCGATCCCGCCGCCCGTTCCCGTGGTCTGCGCATCCCATCGGATGGTGAAGCCGTCGATCGTGGTCAGCGGCCCCGTGTTCACCATGAGGCAGAGCGGCTCCTGCCCCGCGGCGCCCGCCAGGATGGTCGTGGCCGGGCCCTGGTCCGAGACCAGGACGATGGACGACTTCATCGTGAAACGCTGGTTGTACGTGCCCGGCCACACCCGGACCGTATCTCCGGCCACGACCGAGGCTGACAGCATGGCGGCCGTGATTCCGCCTCCGTTGAACTGGACCTGCGGATGCCCGTCGTAGAAGCTGCAGCCTCCCGGGCAGTCCTGCTGGTTTCTCCCGATCTTCCAGGTGCCCGCCTGGCTCTCCCCGGGGACGACCAGCGCGAGCAAGGCCAAAAGCCATCCGCATCGCAGGAGCGATTGCATCCTTCCACCTTTCCCGGGGCCATTCGGCTCCCCGACGGGTCCAAATCGGGGGGAACTATACCAAGCAGTTCGGCGAGCGGCAACCAAACGCCCCCGCGAAGGGGCGATGCGTCTTGCCCGGGCCGCCCCGCCCACCCTATCCTGGGCATCCGCCGAATGGCAATTCCCTCCGGAGACGCCGTGCCGACCCGAATCAGGCTCGAATCCCCATCCCGCGTGGCCCTGGGTGCCGTCGTGGGGGTGAGCTTTCTCCTCCGGCTGGCGCTCGTGCTGACCACGGCCGGCGATCCCATCTTCGACATCCCGATGCTGGATGCCGAGTACGCGGTCGACTGGGCGCGATCCATGCAGGGCGGCAGCTGGTGGGGAAGCCCGGAAGGCACCGTGTACTTCCGGACCCCTTTGTACAGCTGGTTCCTGGCGGCGTTGTTCAGCCTCCCTGGCCACGACCTGCTGGTCGCCCGTCTGGCGCAGGCGCTCCTGGGAGCGCTGGCGGCCGGAGCGCTCGCCCACGTTGCGTTCCGGCGATTCGGACGGGTCGCGTTCTGGACCACCGGAGCCCTGGCGGGCCTGTCGTGGCCCCTGCTCTACTTCGGGCGGGAGCTGCTCATCGTGTCGCTGGTGTTCTTCCTGGGCTCGATGCTTCTGCTGCTGCTGGACGGCGCGCGCCCCGCGTCGCGCACCCTGCGTTGGTTCGGGATCGGTGCGCTGATCGGACTCGGCGCGCTGGGCCGCGCCAACTTCCTGCTCGTGGCCGTGCCCGTGCTGGCCATCGCCTGGCGCCTCGCTCCCGAGAGACGCTGGCTGCGACTGGCCGCGGTGGCTGCCGGACTCGCCCTCTGCATCGCACCGATCACGATCCGCAACCGGGTGGTCTCGGGGAACTGGGTGCTCCTCAGCAGTCAGGGCGGGATCAATCTCTGGATCGGGAACCACCCCACGGCCGATGGAATGACGGCCGCTCTCCCGGGGTTCTCGTCCTGGCGCAACGACGACGTGTCGGCGGCGCTGGCCCGCGAATACGGACGTCCGGTGGGCGCGGTGGAACAGGACGCGCACTTCCGCCGGCTGGCCTCGCATTACGTCACGAGCGAACCGCTGTCCGCGTTGCGGGGCCTGCTTCGCAAGACGTACTTCTTCGTCCAGGGCTACGAGATCCGCAACAACACGGACCTCTACGTGATCCGCGAGCGCAACGGACTGCTGGCGCTCCCCCTTCCCGACTTCGGATGGGTGTTCCCGCTGGCGCTGGTGGGGATCGTGGGCACGTGGCGGCGGCGCGGGGAACTCTCCCACCTCTGGGGGTACGGACTCGCGATGGCGGCTTCGGCGGTGCTCTTCTTCGTGTGCGCGCGCTACCGGCTTCCCGCCTGGCCCGCGTTCCTGATCTACGCGGGAGCCGGCGTGGGCGTGCTGGCCGATGGGTCGACGTCCGCCGCGCGACGTGGCGCGCTGGCGGCGGTCGGCGTGGCGGCGCTGGTGCTCACGCACGTCGACTTCCTGGGAATCCGCTCGCCGGACGCGTCGCAACCGCACTACCAGTTCGGAAACGCCTACGCCCGCGCCGGCCGCTACGACGAAGCCGAACAGGAGTTCCGGCGGGCGCTGGCGATCACGCCCGCAAACGCCGAGGCGCGTCATCATCTGGGGGCCTTGCTGCTTCGCGAGGGTCGCGTGCCGGCGGCCGTGGTGGAACTGCGCGCCGCCGCGAACGCACTCCCGGTTTCGTTCCGGGTGCGGCGCAGCCTGGCCGAGGCGCTGGAGGCGAGCGGGCAATCCGCGGAGGCCGTCGCGGTGCGTCGCGAGGCCGCGCGTCTGTCGGCGGGCGACCCCGAGGATCGCGTGGCCCTGGCCATCACCCTGGGAATGAACGGCGACTACGACGAGTCCCTCGCGCTGTTTCGCGCCATCG
>BQJX01000057.1 GCA_021604925.1 Gemmatimonadota bacterium | reverse complement strand
CTGCGAGTCGTGTTCCTTCTCCTGCTCCCAAAGCATCCGGACTGCACGCTCCCGGATCTCCGGCGAGTACCTCGGTCGATTCCCCATGGCTCCATCCTACTCAAGATTGGGAGCCTCCGGGATTCCCGGGGCGGTTCAGATTGATCACGACCGATGAGAATGACGGCGACCCGATGAGTAGCATCGGCTTTGCAGAGATCAAGTTCCCTCAGTTTGGGGTGTCTGTGGATTCTCTGAGCGGGGACATCTTCGGGACCTCGTTCTGGAAATCTGAGGAAGCGGACATCTACCTCGACAGGGACACGAGGATTCCCGCCGGCCACGAGTGGAGCCTCGTTGGGCCGACGAACGTGGTCATGGACACGGACGACTTGGGAGCGACCGGGCCCGAGGACGACGATCGAATTGAGATCGATGTCTATGGTAAACTCAGAACCTCAGGGGCATCGGGAGACTCTGTCGTCTTCAAGTCGAACAGGCCCACACCGGTGACGAAGGACTGGTTCGGTATCAGCTTCCGTTTCACTGATCCGGACACAACAACCGTCGCCGACCTTCAGGGGGCGAGCATTGGGTTCTGCGTGGCGCCGTTGTATTTCGAGGCGACGGACTCGGTCCTCGTTGAGGACTCCAACATTCACGACTTCTCTGAAACCGGGATCGATCTGTTCTTCGCCGACGCGGACGTGATCGGGAACACGATCGACGGAAGTGAGAACGCGTCGGGTACGCTGGACGGCGCGTTGGTCGGAATCCACGCTGACCGATCTGCGCTGATCTTGAAGGACAATGAGATCGGCTGGCACCGCGAGTACGGCGCGAAGATTGAGTTCTCCAAGGCATACTGTGTTGGCTTGGACCCAAGCGATGTGGATTCCCTGTTCGTTGAAGGCAACATTCTGACCGGGAACGGGGAACAGTCGGAGGACTACGACCTAGGTAAGGCCCTCGCAGCGATCTGGCCCTGCGAGGAGCGGCCGCTCCGGCTCTTCGATAACACGATCAGTGCGTGGCCAGAGGTGGGAATCGCGCTGCAGGCTCCGGAGGCGGTGCGACTAGAGTGCAACCTGATCCAGGAGAGCCGCCGAGGATTGGAGTTTGCCAAGGCAGGGAAGCTGAGTACCGAAACGGTCGCGCTTCGGCGGAACAAGTTCTTGAGGAACACAGACGAGAACCTCTGGGCGGATGACTTCGTTAACATCACGCTCTTCCAGAATGCCGGGGCTGGTGGCTTCGCCAAGGAGAACACTTTTCAACCGGACTCGATTCCCGGAGTGTCTGATCCCAAGCCAAATATCAGCAATCAGTCGTGGCTCTCCGGCACCTTGAATGCGCGCAAGTCCTTTTGGATGGACGGAGGCGGCGCTATCTTGCCGGAAAGCGACTCGACCTATGTTCGCGGTCTCATCGTCGGAAACGACACCACTGCCGTGAAAATCACCAACTTCCGGACGCAGGTGGTCGGGTGTTCCGACCTGGAGGCGCTCGTCGTTCTGCAGGAGGAGAGCCTGGAGGCAGGCGGTCGGTCGGGAGGCGAGGCTCTGGGGCTCGCAGCGGAGGTCTATCCTGCTGACTGGGATCTGCGAGTTCGCCGGGAGTTTGGCTCCACGGTCATTCAGATGGCCGTACCAGATGGGGCCCTCGGTTCAGTGGCACTGAACGTGTATGATATACGGGGTCGTCGGGTGGCGACCCTCTTGGAGCAAGAGGCTCGAGCCGGATGGGTGGAGGTCCGCTGGCCCCACGCCGATGGCAACGGGAGGTCCGTGGCGAGTGGCGTCTATTTCATTCGCCTGGAGGCTGGAGACACGGCAATCGCTCGGAAGGCGATCGTTCTCAAGTAAGGGAAGAGCCTATGCATCGTGTCCTAATCGCAAGCTTCGTGCTTTTGTGGGCGAGTTCGGGTAGGGCTGGCGTTCTCCGCGTCCCGGAGGACTTTGCGTCCGTCCTCGCAGCGGTGGACGCGGCAGCGTCCGGTGACTCTGTACTGATCGCCCCAGGCACGTGGAGCGAGCGAGAGACAAGAACAGTAAGCATCAACGGCTTCTCGAACGGACGGCGATCCAGCGCCTTTCTGAAGTCCAATGTCACGTTGATCGGAACCGCAGGCGCCGCCATGACGGTTCTACAGGGCGACCCGGAAGCCCCGTCTGTTGGGAACGACATCTTAACGTATCCGGACTCACCGGGCGGTGTTGTTCGTATTGTTGGCCTCACTCTCCGGGGCGCTGGAACGAGGTACTCGGGGTTGTTGGGCACGGGTTCAGGAACGGTGATCTTGAACGACTGCGTGATCGAGGGGAACGGCCAGGGCGTGGACGTGAATCGGGCCAACCTGAGCATGTTCGATACGACAGTTCGGAATCAGGACGGATCGCTCATCGGGATCTCCGGCATCAAGGCGACCTCGGTGGACTTGGTTCTGGACGGTTGCACCTTTGAGAGCAACACGGGGGGGCGCGTCGTGTTCTGCCAGGACGTCGGGGGCAACAGTAGAGCGACCGTGCAGAGCTGCCGGTTCGTGGACAACGAGGGGGGTAAAGTACTCTTCCTCAACGGACAAGATCCAGTTGTCGTGCAGGACAACTGGTTCGAAGGCAATATCGTGCCGGGGAACATCACGGGATTCTGCCTGACGGTGGCAGGCAGCAAGGGTTCGGTGGAGCGCAACACTTTTGTGAACAACGAGCAGTTCGACGCCGGGGCCGGAGTCCTTGCTGTGATAGGCTCCGCGGACCTCGGGTCCGTCAATATCGTCTCCAATACGATCTCAGGCACGCTGACCCCTCCAGGGTCGGCCGCCGCGGGGGTTGTGCTTCTGTCGTCTTCTGCACATGAGTTTTATTCGAACATTGTCGCTGGATGCCGTGGCGGCCCGGCGGTTTTTCTGGGCTCAGGCCAGTTCAACCCCACCGACGGTTGCAACGTCCTTTGGGACAACGACTCGGGGAACTTTGACACCTACACGCCGCAGCCCACGGATGTCACTGCGGACCCTCAGTTCTGCAACGCTGCGGCTGGGGACTTCACAGTCTCCTCCCAGTCGCCGTGCGTGGCTGGGGGCGTTCCCGGCTGCGGCCTCATTGGGGCTTGGGACGTTGGGTGCGGCGGTGTCAGCGTTGAGCCGGCGTCGTGGGGCCGAATCAAGGGAATGTACCGATAGGGAGGTGCCGTCATGAGGAACTGCATGAGGATCGCCGCAGGAATCAGCGTCGCGACGCTGGCGTTGGCCCCGCGTTTGGAGGCTCGTACGGTTGAACTGGCCGTGGACGTGGCCACTGAAATCGTTCGCGAGGATGGAGCCTCCAGAGTGCTTCTGAAGGTCTCTGATCTATCTGCTCTTCAGGGGCAGGTCGTTCGTAGGGCCATGCTGGAGATACCGCTCCCGGACCGCGCGGTGGACCGCGACCTGAATCTGTATCTCTACGCCGTGGACCGTGCCTGGGATCCTGCCACGGTCGCCTGGAACACGCCCTGGCAGCGTCCGGGTGGAGACTGGCGTGTGGACGGCCAAGGTGTCGCCGGCATCCGCGCCGGGGAGACACGGGCGGCGCTACGTTTTGATGTTGCTGGGATCCTGCGAGAGATCGCGGAAGATGGGCAGATCAACGCCGGATTCGTCCTTCTGCCTGGACACGGATCGGTAGGGGACAGCTTTCTCGGGAACGAGAGGCTGTTGCTCTCAATGCTTTCACAGGCCAAGTTGAGCGTCAGCTTTCGGCGACTCCCCGCCAAGCTCCTCAGGTAGCCGCCCGCGCCAAGTGTCTCCATCACTCAGGTCGATCCCAGCGTACTCTAGTGGCCTGGAGGGGACTCGATAGGTACCCGCAACCCGCCACACGTCGCGCGCTTGCGCCGTAACCCGTTGGAAACGTGCCACTTCCGCATCCACCCGCCGTTCGATTCCCGCCGCCTCCACCAATTGTAGGGGGCGTAACGCACGTGGTTGCGGCCCCTTACGTGTTTGGGGGGGATTGGGGGAATGGGCGTCTCCGGATTGTCTCCGTGGGTTTGCGTGGGTGGGGCTACGGATGGGGGGCGCGGGCTGGTAGGCTTGGAGTAAGGAGCCTGCCCATGCGATGTGTCATCGTGGTGATCCTGCTGCTGGCCGTTTCCTCAGTGGGCCTGGCTGCGACCATCGCGGTCCCGGGCGACTACTCATCAGTGCTGGCGGCGGTGGACGCGGCCGTCGCTGGCGACAGTGTTCTTGTTGGTCCTGGGACATGGTCGGACATCGATACGCGGACGGTGGTGATCAACGGGATCCCGTTCTCGATGACCGGCTTCGCGGTGATGAGTGGAAATCCAACAAGGGGCCTAGTTCGGGTTCAACTGGACATTCCTGCCGAAGCTGAGGGTCCATGGAGAGTGGCTGTGTTCGATGTGCGTGGCCGGCGCGTGCGGGAGTTGCTCGCCGGTCCAGTTCGACCGGGGCAACACAACATAGCGTGGGATCTGCGTGACAACGGAGGCCTCCGCGCAGCTCCCGGGATGTATTTCATGAGCGCAGCTGGCCCGGGTCATGCCGCGACGCGACGAATTGTGGTAGTGAGATGAGTAAGTCTGGTCTCCGCATTGATGGTGGCACGCTGCCGACGATCGTGTGCCTGCTCATCGCGGTCAACGCCGCGAACGCAGAGACTTGGGATGTGCCCGGCGACTTTGCGACGATCCAGGCGGCGATTGATGCGTCGTCCGAAGGAGACTCGATCCACGTGGGGCCTGGCACTTGGACGGGAGAGAACCGGAACGTGCAGGCGTGCACCAATTTCGTGACTCGACACTCTGTGATGTTCTTGAAGGCGGGCGTCACCATTGTCGGCGTTGACGGCCCCGAGAAGACGATCCTCGATGGGGGGCCCACCGGTCCAGGTGGCACCCCTGTTCGTACTGTGTACCTGTTGGGGGCGACTGGACCGACAGCAAGAGTAGAGGGGTTCACGATCACTGGCGGTGGAATGGGCGTCGCAAGCGGTTGCTCAAGCACCCTGCTTGAGGTCCGGGACTGCTGGCTAGACGGTAACCTAGGTAATGGGGTGTCCGTGTCCCAGGCGCCTATCCTCTTAGAGGATTGTCGTGTCACGAACTCGCAGGGCGTCAACACAAGCTCAGATGGGGGTGTTAGCGGCTCTGGAGGCAGCAGCCTGACAGCGATCCGTACGGTGTTCGAGTCGAACGCGACTGGCGCTATTCAGATGCACGATGCGGACTCCGTGGTGATCGATCAATGCGAGTTCATTGGGCACACGAGTCACGGGGGAATCCTGCTTCGCAATTGTCCTGGGTTCGAGTTGACGAGGTGCCTCTTCAACGGGAATTCAAGGCCAGGCTCTGGGCAGCATGGCGGTGCAGTGTTCGTAGGCGAATCCAACGGTACGATTGAGTTCTGCACGTTCGTGGACAATAGCGCGCCGGGCGCGACGGGGGGTGCCATCTACGTTCGGGATTCCAGCGGCATTTCGATCGCGAACAACACCATCGTTGATTGCCACGCCCTCGTCGGCGGAGCTGTTCTTCTTGGCTCCGTCGGCGCGACGGTCCACAACAACGTGGTTTCGGACTGCACAGGGACTGCCTTGGCCGCCTTCAACTCCACGATCGTGGGATCAGGATGCAACCTTCTCTGGAACAACGATGTGGACTACTTTGCCGGTTGGGATGCCACCGCCGGGGATGTCCAAGCCGATCCCCTCTTCTGCGATCCAGAGCAGGGAGACTACACGATCGGACAGCTGTCACCAGCGGCGGAACTGAACGCCGGCCCGTGCGGCGCGATGGGCGCCCACGAGATCGGCTGCGGAACGATTCAAGTGCGGCCGGCCTCATGGGGCCAAACCAAAAGCATGTACAGATAGGAGATGGGCCATGAAGCAGTTTCTGGTGTCAATCCTCGTAGGTGCGCTTGCTCCCGGTATGGCGGCTGCAATGCAAGTCGAGACACAGGTGTCTGAAGTGAAGTGGATCGCGGATCGTGAGGATGGTGCACGAGCTCTCCTCTCATGTCCGCTTCCAGCAGAGATCAATGACCAGCTCATCGTTTCCGCACATCTCGAACTCTCGCTGGCTGCCCTGACTCCCACGAAGAGGATCGAAGTCACGCTAGCCGCAATTGAGACGGCGTGGAGTCCCGATGCCTCCTGGACGAGCCCCTGGAGGTCGGCTGGAGGAGATCTGGACGACGCGCTCGCCGAAGACTTCACGGTTGCGGGGGGGCGCCAGGCGAGCACGATCGGGATTAACGTGACTCAGCTGGTTCGTGCAGTCGCCGAGGGAGGGAGGATGGACTACGGAATGGCCCTGCTACCGGCTGATCCGCTCAGGGTGGGTTTCGACGCGGAAGAGCAGGCGGTGCTCGGAAGCCTTACCACGGGGACGCTCGTTGTGACCTACACGGACCTACCTGCCCTCGGGTACCGCGGAGGCGCCCAAGCTCTGCGCGCGAAGCGGAGATCCGTCCAGCGCGTCGAATAGGAAGCGACAGCGTCGCCTGTGTTGGGAACGGCGGGTGGAATGTCTCCAGCACTCAGGACGACTCCAGGGGACACCAGTGAACTGCGGGGGACTCGATAGGCTCGCGTAACCCACCGAACGTGGCGCACTTCCGCCATAACCCATTGGGACCACGCCACTTCCATTTCCGCCCGTCCGCGGGTTCGATTCCCGCCGCCTCCACCAATTGTAGGGGTCGTAACCCACGTGGTTGCGGCCCCTTACGTGTTTGGGGGGAATCGGGGCAATGGGCGTCTCCGGAATGTCTCCGTGGGTTTGCGTGGGACGGGGTCTACGGGGGGGCGTGGGCTGGTACGCTTGGAGTAAGGAGCCTGCCTATGCGATGTGTCATCGTGATGATCCTGCTGATGGCCACTTCCTCAGCGGCCCAGGCGACGACCCACCGTGTGCCTGAGGACTACGCCACGATCAACGCAGCGATCGATGTGGCGGCCTCGGGCGATAGCATCCTCGTAGGGCCGGGGACTTGGACTTCGGAAACGAGGAGCCTGACGGTCTGCACGAACTTCCTGACTCTGCGTGATCTCCCCCCATTCACCGGACCACGCATTCCTGGACACTTTGACGGCTACGTAGCTCTCGGTACTTTTCCTCGGGCGTAGCCCCTCCCAGGGACGAGTGAGGCCGGAACGTGTTGTACCGTTCCCGCCAGGATTCGATCTTCTCGCGAGCGTGCGCCAGGTCCGTGAACCAGTGTTCGTTCAGGCACTCGTTCCGTAGCGTTCCGTTCAGGCTTTCGATGTGTCCGTTCTCCGTCGGCTTTCCCGGCGTGATGAAGCGCAGCTCCACGCCGTTTTCATGGCACCACTTCACGAGCACCCGGCTTCTGAACTCCGGGCCGTTGTCGAGCTGGAGTTCACGCGGTTTCCGGCCACGCGACGCCAGCTCGTCCAGAACCGCCACCACTCCCGCACCTCCCACCGATAGCCCGACCTCGACCGCCGGGCACTCCCGCGTGCACTGATCCACGGTCGTCAGCGCGCGGAAGTTTCGACCATCGACGAAGCTGTCATGTACGAAGTCCATTGCCCATCGATCGTCCGGACCTCTCACCGGTTGCTTCACGCGGACCGTTGCGACGTATCGCTTCCGTCCGCGCCGGCGCCTCCGCACCTGGAGACCCTCCTCGTTGTAAACGCGCCAGATCCGCTTGTGGTTGTCCGCGAACCCCTCGCGACGAAGGATGTCCGTCAACAGTCCCGCTCCCCAGCGGCGGTACTCGGCCGCCAGTTCGCGGAGGCGAGCCCGAAGACGAGCGTCGTCTCTCGGCCGCGCGTGGTACCGACACGTCGATCGATGGTGCTGCAGCAAACGGCAGCTGCGCCGTTCGCTGAGGTCGAGATCGTCCTGGGCCATCTTCGCCAGCTCTCTCCTGCGCGATGGCCTCACGGAAGTTTTGAGACGATGTACTCCAGCGCCTTCTTGTCGAGCGTCAGATCGGCCACCACCATCTTCAGCCGGCGGTTCTCATCCTCGAGTTGCTTCAGGCGCTTCGCGTCCGCGACTTCCATCCCGCGGAACTTCTTCCGCCACTGGTAGAACGTCGCTCGACTCACGCCGTGCTGGCGGCAGAGGTCGTTCGTCGAGACCCCGGCTTCCGACTGCTTCAGGATGGAGATGATCTGCTCTTCGTTGAATCGGCCCTTGCGCATTCGTGTCCTCCTGAACTCTCAGATTAGCGAAAGTCCAGGAACGAATGGGCCAGTTTCTTGGGGGGAGATCACAACAATGAGGGGTCGTAACCTCCGTGGTTGCAACACTGTACGTGTTTGGGGGGGGCGGGGGATTGGGCGTCTCCGGAGTATCTCCGTGGGTTTGCGTGGGCGGGGGCTACGGGCGCGTGCTCTACTGAGTTGGAGCGCTTCTCCGGGAGCAGACCAGCTTTCTCGTCAGGTAGCGGCAGGCTTGGCTCGCCAGATGTTGGAAAAGCTCCAATTCGTCGGATCACGATCAGTTGGGCGGGGTGCACCAGCATTGCTTGCAAAGTAGATCCACCCATCGTCACTCCAGTGGGGCCAGCCTGCTTCCGCAGCACCATGAGTGAGTTGAGTGACGCTGGAACCATCAGACTTCATGGTAAAGATGTGCCACATTCCTCCGTCTCTGTTGGACGCAAACACGATGCCCTCTCCATCGGGGCTCCAATCAGGGAGGGAAGAGTCGTGATCACCGGTAGTAACCTGAGTCACTTGGCCCGAAGACAGATTGAGCGCGAACACCTGACTGAATGGACCAACTTGCTTGGAAAAGGCGAGTTTGTTGGCAGACGGGTGCCAACTCGGATTCGTACCTTCAGCGTATACCGTAAACGGTCGCCCAGTGATGCCGACTGTGCAGATGCGAGTTATGCCACCCACGCTAGTTTGAAATGCGATGCGCTCCCCAGTCGGGCTAACGTCTGGGGCTGTATCAAACGATCCCATCGCGGATGGCGAGACATACGTCATTCCGGCACCCGCATATGTCGTGCTGACGAGAAGTGGCCTCCCAGCGCCGCCGTATACATAAATGATACTGCCATCTGGGGTCCAGGTGGCCCCCCATGCGTTCGGCCCAGCCAAAAGGTCGCGGCCACCCTGCCCCATGGCAACAGCTGCGACGCTGTAAGCCTCTGTTCCCGACTTGCTGCGGTCGACCGTGTGGAACAAGAGGGTTCTGCCGTCGGGGCCAACGCGAGGGTTGAATTCTGGGGCCCTGTCGTTAGTCACACGCTCAAGAGACACTGCACTGGCTGTTGCAGTCGGCGCAGGTGGTAGTTCAGGAGGCGGAGACGACGCGCAGCCTGTCAACAGTGAAGCGCACCCTGCCAAGGTCGCGAGCAGAATTCGACGCACAGTTCACCCCCTTTTCGGACTACGCACGACAGGCCGGTGGGCGAGTATCGCGATGGGCAACCAGGCCATTGTAGTGCGCTGGTACGAATATCTAAAGGCCTCAAACGCGGCGATCTAGGGTCAAGTTACAACGGTTCCGACGGACCTGCCTCCGTGGCGGTATACCACTCCACGAACTGGCCGTTGCCCCCACTGCTGGCCGGGCGGGGCTTCCGGTCTCAACGATACGCCCCCCTGATTCTCCCCCAACTCGTCGCCTCCACCGCCACCGGTCCGCAACCCACCCCTAGCGCGCCGATCAGCCCGCAGCCGTTCGAATTGGCGGGGGCGCAGGGGGAGGAGGAACGGAGCGTGAAGTCACCGTTGCCCGGATCACAAAGGAACGGATCGATGTCCTGGTTTCCTCCCGTGCC
>BQJX01000056.1 GCA_021604925.1 Gemmatimonadota bacterium | reverse complement strand
TGGTCGACGTGGGGAACGTGCTGGCTCCCACGACGATCTCGGCATCCCAACCGGCCGGGAGACCGGACTTGTCGAGCGTGACGGTCACGTCGCCCGTGGTCGCGCCCAGATAGGTCGCGACCGCGTCGTACTCGTGCATGCCCGTGGAATGAGCGGCCGTGCCGTTCGTGTGATCCACGGCGACGCGGTGCGCCTCCTTGGCCATCCCGGCCTGGTTCACGCGGCCGGTCCAGCGCGAGACGAAGCCGCCAAACGAAAGCTCCTCCACGTTCCAGGCCGGATCCAGCGTGATGGTCGTGTTGTAGACCTGGGTCTCACCGGAGTTCTGGACCAGGAGCTGATCCTGCTGCCCCAGATCACGCCCGATGTGGTTCCAGATCTTGTTGCCGGTGGCCGGCTCACAGCAGAGCGGCCCGATGTTGTCTTCGAACGCGAACGATTGCAGGAAACGCGCCGAAGCCACCGTGGTCTCGCCGGGAGCGATCTCGATCGTGAACGTGAGATCCACCGTACCCGCATCCAGGTCGAAGTCGTACAGCGCATCCCGGAAGATGAACTTGGACCCGTTGGCCACGTGTGAATTGATGGTGGGCATGTACGAATTGTAGGTTCCGATCGAATCGCCGGCGCCCACCTGGTTGTCGATTGCGTCGAAATACGTATCCGGCGCGGAACTCGCACCCAGTTGGGCCGCGCGCGCGGAGGCATCCGGGTTGTCGAAGTAACCGGCGTGGTGCCAATCGATGATGATCACATCATCCGTACTGGGGTAGTCCAGCTCTCTGACCATTCTCAACGCCGCACGGGCGTATGGGCAGAAGCTTCAAGCCATCCAGCCCGTCTCCTCGACGAGGACGGTCTCCGGAACCAGCGCGGTGGCCGGCACGGGAGCCAGGAACGCGGCGGCCAACCCTAGGGCGGCCACGATTGCAAGGGGCTTCACGGTCATTTGTCTTCCTCCTGGATGGGAACCACGGAACAGCTAGCGAACGAGAGTCAACTGCTTGGTCAGGTTTCCGGACGATGTCTGGAGCCGGTAGAAGTACACGCCGTTCGGCAGGGCGCGGCCCGAGGCGCCGCGACCATCCCAGGCAACGGTATGCTTGCCGCGCGCCAGGGTGCCGCCGGCAAGATCCGCCACTTGGCGCCCGGCCACGTCGAAGACGCCCAGGCTCACCTGGTCCGCGACCGGCAGCGCGAACGAGATGCTCGTCTGGTCGCGCAGCGGATTCGGAGCGTTCTGCTTGAGTTCCAGGCCCGCCCGCGGCGAACCCGGTTCGCCTACCGCCGTGGCGGCCGTGCCGGCGTAGAGGACCATGTGGAAGGTGTCCGTGAGCCCGGGATCTCCCAGCGACTCCACCACGAAGTCCCACTCGCCGACCCCGTTGTCGAACGGCACGACCTGGACGCCGATCGTGTCGGACTCGGCCGCATCGAACGGAAGATCCGTGCTGTCCGGGAAGCAGATCGAGCGCAGGCACACCTGCGGGAACCACACCGGCTGCGTGAGATTCAGGATCTTGAGACGGTACGTATCGTTCTGCCCGCCCGTGTTGGTCAGGTACATGTAGTAGTACGGGCCGAGGAAATCGATCGAGGGGTAGGACTGGGTGAGCGGGCTGATCACCTCGAGCGTGTAGGCGAATCCGCCTGAGTTGCGGGAGAACTCGGCGCGCTCTCCGGGCATCAACGCGACGGTGTGTTCCGCGGCCTGCACCGAGCCGGAGACAACGGCGATACACAACGACACAGCGAGGCAGAGCCTCGCCACCGGACGGATCAGACTCATGGGGCCCCCTCTACGAGATGCGGCGATGATCGTGACAGGACAGACTCACAGCCTATCACAGAAAGCAAACGCCGAAGTAGCGGGAATCGGCCGTTTTGGTGTCTCCCTGGAACTGACAGCTAGGGCTTCCCGAGGCAGCGGAAGACGGTCTAATTGCCGCCCACGGCCAGGATTTCGTGGGTGGATTCGGATTGCACCCAGGCCACGAAGTGGAGCTCGGTCGAGTCCCAGCCGGCGCTCACCGGGAAGGTGGGCGGAGTGACGGTGAGGACCTCCCCCGCGGTCGAGAACGAGACGGCCTCCTCGTGGATATCCCGCGGCACGTACGAGAAGTACGGCGCGTTTCCGGGCGAGCTCACGTGATTCTCGATGAGGACCACCCTCAGGACCAGATCCGAGGGCACCGTGCCCCCTCGCCAGACGAGCCGAACGTCCGCGTCCGCCTCCGTTCCGGAGATCGAACCGAACACCTTGAGCCCCACGGGGCAGCCGCCGTCGCACAGGGCGAGGTAGTCGGCCGTCCGGGTGTGGTACTCGGCCAGCTCCGACTCCTCGCTTCCCTGAAGCAGTGGCGGATCGTGGGAGGGCAGCGTGGCCCCCTGGAACGCCACCAGCGGCTTGCCGGGATTGCCGGCCCCCACGTAGTAGGTGAGCCGTTCCCGCCAGCGCACGTCATACAGCGGGAACGGGAACTCGCTGTGCCACTCGATCACGTAGAAGTCCAGCGGATCCGCTTCCTGGATCTCCTCCAGCTCCGACGCCGCCTGCGGACAACCGGCGCAGGAGATGAACGTGAACATCTCGGCCAGCACCGCGTGCGGCGGCCCCAGGTCCAGCGCGGTCTCCGCGGTCTCGAACGGGACGATCACCACTTCTTCCACTCCCGTGGACGCAAAGCCGGCTCGCCGCACGCCCACCGTGACGAGCCCGCAGGGCACGCCGTTCACTGTGCCGGGAGTGGTGACTCCCGTCGGCTGCAGCCCGGAGCCGGAATCCAACAGGATCTCGGCGCCGACGACCTCTGTCCCCAGGATTTCGTCCAGGGCAACCACCCGGACGGATCCGGACTGCCCCAGGGTGAGCGCGAACGAGGCATCCATCCGCGCGCCCGGCTCCACCGTGATCTCCAGCGACGGCGGGACCACCTGGTAGCACTCCCGCACCACGGCCACCGTGTACGTGCCCTGGGCCAGCGGGCCGATCTCGCTCACCTGCCCCAGAGACACCCCGTCCAGGAAGACCTCCACGTTGGCGATGTCGCCCGTGAGGATGTCCACGAATCCCTGGGTCGGATCCGCGATGCGGTCCTTGCAGCCGGCCAGCGCCATCAGGGAGACGGCGCTCGCGAGCAGCAGGCGCTGAATGATTCCGGGGTTCCGTGTCATGATTCCCTCTCGAAGCGCAGGCGCGCGCGTGCGTCATCCTACTAGAAACGGGCGACCCATTTCACCTTCAACCCTTCGAATTCCGGCTCGAAGAAGCACACGCCGCCCGTGCATTTCCAGCCGCCCTTCTCGGACCCGAAACTCACGTTGAGATCGTGATTTTCCGCCACGGCGATCTCGGCGAAGAGCGTGTACCACTCGTCGCGGTCTTCCGCGGGGTCCTCCTCGGTGGTGTCCTCGTAGGTGAACGTGAGGTTCAGCCACGGCGACCGCCCCCAGGATGCGTACCAGATCCGCTCGGAGAACTCGTGCGGAAACTCGAACTCGCGCGTCACCCGGCTGGACTCCTGGATCTCGGACCACTCCACTCCCACGGACAGACTGTTCCGGTCGTTGAACTCGTACACGACCTCGCCGAACCCGCCGATCCTCTCCTCGAACAGCGTGCCGAACGACAGCTCCGACTCGGACGCCGCCGCCGTCACGAACACCTTCTCCCGCCAGTTGCCCTTGGCTTCGCCGTAGACCTCGAAGAAGTCGTCGTCGTTGTCGCCGCGATCCAGCCGGCTCCAGCTTCCCTGGAACGTGGTGAAGAAGTCGTACGCGTACTCCGCCGAGGCCAGGACGCCCAGGACGTCGTCGTCCGGGATGTCCGCCAGCACCTGGCCGTTCACGCGGTTCAGTGACGTCCACGTGTGCTGCCGCAACGTGGTCGGCGGATCGTTGTACGCGTGCTCGAAGCGGAAGAAGTCGCGCACCTCCACGGAAGCCGTGGCGCTCCCCAGCGTGATGTCGGCAGCGGCAAAGGCGCCTCGGCCGGGCGTCCCGAAGGCACCCGCCCCCTCCAGCCCGGGAAAACGCCGCTCCACGTACTCGCCGTAGAAGTTGGCCGGCCCGGCGGCCACCTCCGCGAACGCGCCCGCGTGCTGCTCCCGCGGAAACACGTCCGTGTTCGATTCGCCGCCCCACGCCTCCACGAACCCGGCGCCCGCGCGCACCGGCCCGCGCGCGTCCGGCTCCACGAAGACTCCGCGGAACCGATTCCCCTCCGCGCTGCCGGCAATGACCGTGGCGCTGCCGCGTTCGTGATCCACGCGGCCGCGGAATCCCTCCAGCCGCGTGTCGAAGTTCAGCGCCTCGTCCTCGAACACGGAGAGCATCAGCCCGCGACCGAACGTGTGGGACACGTCGCCGACTTCGGCGCGGAAGGAATCGGTGTTCACCGTGAACAGTCGCTTGGTGACTTCCGTCCGATCGATGCGGCCCGGCTCGTCGGTCTCTTCGAAGACGCCGTACGGATCGTAGAAGGAGGGCGCGGAGATCTGCAGCCCTTCCAGGCGCACCCACGCCCCGAAGATCCCCTGGTACGCGGAGACCTCCAGTCGGTTCCGGAGCGCCTCCTCGCGGCGCGACTCCTGATCGAAGCGTCGGTACTCGAACTTGTTCGTGGCGCTGAGGTACAGTTCGTCGGCCGCGGAGGCCGCGACCGGCAGGCTCAACAGGAGGAGCGGCACGAGGCCGCGGCCCAGGTGCAGACGAGTCACCCCGCCTTCTCCACCGCGGGCTCCGCCACTTCCCCTCCGTCCGACGCTTCGTCCATTTCAGCGGACGGCGCGTCCTTCGCTTCGGCCAGCAGCTCTTCCACGACCCGTACCAGTTCCTTCTCGTCGCCCGGGCGGTACCCGGTGTGGTGGTAGCGAATGAAGCCCTCCGAATCCAGGATCACGAGATACGGAATGGTCCCCTTCCCCTGGAGCTTCTTGAACACGTCCTGCTCCGCGTCCATCACCACGCGGAAGTCGTACTTGCGCGTCTTGATGAACTTGCGGACCTGGTTCTGCGACTTGGGCGAGTCGATGGTGACCGCCAGCACCTGCACGCCCTGATCCCGGTAGTCGTCCAGGAGGCGCTGCACGTAGGGCAGTTCCTTGATGCAGGGCTTGCACCAGGTGGCCCAGAAGTCCACCACGATGGGGCCCTTGCCGAGCAGGTCGTCCAGCGTGAAGCGCTCTCCGCTCATGTCCAGGGCACGGAACGCGGGCGCCTTCGTGCGCGCGTCCTCGGCCTGCGTGGACGAGGGAGCGGCGAGAACCACCGGGAGGATCAGCAGGACCGCGCACCGGGCGGCGCGAGCGAACAGGTGCATGGGGGTGTGTCCTTTCTCGAAGCCGGGAAGACGATCGGGAGCCGAGGAGCCAAACGATACCGGGGACTCCTCCGGATGGCTACCGGAGGAATGTCACCTTGGTGGACTCGCGGAGGCTGCCCGAGACCAACCGTACGAAGTAGACGCCGGCGGCCACGGGGCGCCCCGCCGCATCCCGGCCGTCCCAGGTTGCCTCGCCGGTCCCGGAGGGCCGGGCGCCGGACACCAGGGTTTGGATCAGGCGACCGGACGCGTCATGCACCGTCAGCGAGACCGGGGCCTCCCGACGGAGCGAGAAGCGGACGGTGGTCGCGGCGCGGAACGGGTTGGGTTGGGCCGCCTCCAGCTGCAGCAGCGACGTGGCCACGGCGGGCCCCTCCACCACGGCAACCGCCGGCTCTGGGAGATCGATCTCCCAGACACCGTTGCCGAAGGTGGCGGCGCGCATCCGTCGATTCGTCTGGCGGATCACCAGGTCCAGGACCATGGCCGTGGGGATGCCGGCGTTGAAGTCCGTCCAGGTGGCGCCCCCGTCGGTGGTGCGGTAGACCCCGAGGTCCGTGCCCAGGTACGCCCAGTCCGCGTCGACGGGATCCACCACCACCGTCTGCGCCGGCACGTCCGGCAGGTTCCCGGACACGTCCGTCCAGGTCAGGCCGGCGTCGGTGGAGCGGTACACGTGACCGGTGCCGTAGCCGGAGAACGCGGCCCACACGTCGGTGTTGGAGTTCGGATTGTAGGAGAAGTCCGTGGGATAGCGATTCGGCAGCTGCGCGGTCACGTCCGTCCAGGAGGAACCGCCGTTCGTGGTGCGGCGAATCTCGACCACGGACGTGGAGCTGGAGTTGCCGGTGCCCGCGATCACGTGGTTCGCGCTGAGTCGCGACACGCCGATCGTGGCCACCGCCGTCCCGTTCCAGTTGGAGTCGCCATCCGGATAGGACCAGCTCGAACCGCCGTTCGTGGACTTGTGCACCGAGAGCATTCCGCCGTAGAGCGTGTTCGGGCTCGACTCCGCGATCACGAACGGCGCGATGAAGTTGGCCGAGCCGCTGGAGTACGAGTGCACCTCGAACCAGTTGGCCCCGCCGTCCGTGCTCTTGTGCATGTTCAGGTACACGTACTCCTCGTACAGCGTGTCCTCGTCGGAAGGATCGATCGCGCACCAGCCGCCGTCGCCCCCGAACACCTTGCTCCAGGAGTCCGTACCCACGTACTTGATGGTGCCGTTGTCCTGCAGTCCGCCGAGCGCGAGATCATCCGTGGAGTAGCCGTTGGCAAAGCCGTTGTAGATCTGCGACGTCCGGAGGTTGCCGTTCCTGCCGCCCCAGGTGGCGCCGGCGTCGGTGGACTTGAAGATGCCGCCGTCGCAGGCCACGTAGACCAGGCTGGAATTACTGGGGTCGAACGCGATGCCGTGCTGATCGGCATGGACGTAGTCGTCGGGGCCCTCGGGACCGCCCGCGGGAACGACCCCGTCGTAGCCGAGGTACCAGGCGGTCACGTCGTTCAGGTTGCCGCCGCCGTTCGTGGTGCGGTACAGGTCCAGGCCGCCGGCGAGCACCAGATCGCGGTTCGCGGGGGACACGGCCACGGCGTTGTTGTACCACGCCTGGGAGCTGGCCCAGTTCGACGAGTTCATGTTGCTCCACGTGGCCCCCGCGTTCGTGGAGCGAAAGAGGCCCACGATCTGGCGCGACGCGGCATCCGAAACCCCGGCGTAGATCCGCGTTCCGTCCGCCGAGATCGCCAGCGGCGTGCGGCCGAAGTCGGTGGTGGGCAACCCGCCGCCCAGCCGGGTCCAACTGCTCCCCGAGTTGGTGGTCTTCCAGATGCCGGCCTCCGTGTCATCCGGCACGCCGAGCTGACCGCACGACGCGTACACGACCGCGCCGTTCGTGGGATCCACGACCACGTCCATGGTCATGAGCAGATCCAGCGACAGCGTCCAGTTCGCACCGGAGTCGGTGGAGCGGTACACGCCTTCGCTGGTGGCCGCCCACAGTTCCGTGGCGTCCGACGGATTCGCGCGAATCGCGAGGACCGCGCGGCTCTGATCGAACGTCCACGTGAGACTGGTGGTGTTCCAGGTGACTCCCTGATCCGTGGAGCGAAGGATGCCCATTCCGTAGGCGCTGCGGGCACCGGGCGTCCCGATCAACGGACGCTCGTAGCGGCTGATCTCACCCGTGCCGATCACCATGTTGTCGGAGTTCGTGGCGTCGATGACGATGGCGCTCACGGAGAGCGTGGGATAGCCCGTCTCGATCCGCGTCCACGCGGCGGCGCCTTCGGCGGCGGTGTCCGAGAACCACAGCCCGCCGCTGGCCGATCCGCCCCAGATGCGAGACGTATTCGCCGGGTCGATCGCCACCGACAGCATCCGACCGCCCACGTTGTCCGGCCCGATCGACGTCCAACTGGCCGCGCGATGCCCGAACTGCGACTCATCCAGCGGGATCTCGGTGCGTGCGTACTGCCACGCGTCGAAGAACGCGGACTCCGGAATGCGCTCGTTCGGGAACGCGCGCGGGCCGTACCACCAGTCGAACATCTCCCAGGCGTGGCCCTCTTCCTTCTTCTGTTCTTCGCTGAACGCGGCCTCGTCGAACAGGAAGCCGGGCGCCTTCTGGCGGTCGGGCTTGCCCGGGGTCGGTTCCGGATGGTCGGACGGGAGGAAGTTCGTAACGACGGCCACGGAGACCACCGCTAGGGCTAGGGCGTGGATGCGCTTCATGGGGTCACTCCGGTGGATGCGTTGGACGGGGGAAGTGCCCCCAGGATAACACGACCGGGGCCCGGGCCGCGCGGGAAGCGGCTCGGCGGACGGGGGTGGACGAAGGAAGCGGAATGTGGCGGCGGGCGCGGCGTGGGCGCCGGGGCCGTGGGGGAGCCGGATCGCCTAGGGGCGGACGGAGGCCAATCCGCGCTTCACGGCGTCGTGTACCGACTGCGGGGTAATGAGATCCTGGCAGCTCGGCGAGATGTCACATTCGCGCCGGTAACACGGATGGCATGAAATCGGCGTCACGATCTTTTCGCCGCGTCCGTAGAGTTCGATCTCCGGCGCACACGTGGAACCGAACAGCACCACGGTGGGGACGGCCGCCGCGATCGCCAGGTGCATGCCCAGCGTGTCGCCGGTGACGACCAGATCGCACGCCGCCACGAGTCCGGCAAACTCCGGCAGCGAGTGATCGCATCCGGTGTCCACCGCGCTTCCCTGCGAGCGCAGGGCAATGGCGCGATTGAGATCCCGCTCGCCCGGCCCGCCCAGCAGCGCCACCCGGCAGCCTTCGCGGTGCAGGCGATGCGCGAGATCCACGTAGCCGTCCTCGGTCCACGCCTTGTTGGCGAAGACATCGCCGGCCCCCGTGTTGAATCCCACCACCGGACCCGGCCCATCGCCCAGCGCCGCGCGCAACCCGGCGCGCCCGCTCTCGAGATGGTCCGCCACCGCGGGGACGTCGTACTCCTGGTGCCGCCAGTCCAGCCCCGCCACCTCGAAGATCATGTCCTGATAGGTCCGCTCGTTCTCGAAGAACTTCGTCTGATCGGAGAGCCCCAGATCGTAGGCGTAGCGAGCCGACGCGTGGAGCGGCACCAGGGATCCGTGGGGATCGCGGCCAAACCCGCGACGTTCCGTCGCCGGGATGCGGGTGGCCAGCGCGGTCGGGTACGGATCCTTGTCCAGCGAAAGGACCAGATCGAAGTGCTCCGCGCCGAGCCGCTCGGAGGTCTCGAACCCGGGCACCAGCAGCCGATCGATGCGGGGATGCCCGGCCAGCAGCGAACGCGCTCCCTCACCCACGACCCAGGTCACGTGCACCGGGTCCTCGGACGCCGTCAGGGCCCGCAGGATCGGCGTGGTCCGCAGCACGTCGCCGAGCGCGCCGATCTTGAGGACGAGCACTCTTCGTCCCATCTTTGAGTATTCTGGGCATCCTTCGCATTCCCTGCGAAAGACGCAAGGCCGATCGCCCACGAAGTAGCGGCAGTCTGTCTTCCATCGCGATTCGTGGGCCACTCGACCTCCTCCCGCCCGATCATCGGCGTCGACGCGTGAATTCTATACCGGAATGCCAAGGAACGCCCGCCGCCGCTTGTCAACGGGGGCGCCGCCCCGTTAGGATCATGGGACGACAACCTGCGCCGCCATCATCCAAGAGCCCCCACCTGCGAGCATTCGGCCCATGCGCAAGGAACGGCTGACCTACCAGGATCTGATCCGCAAGATGCTGGCCGGGCGTCTTCTCCGATTGGAGGAGCGTCGACGGGCCGAGGAGATCCTGGCCATCCCGGATAGCGTGGAGATGGCGCTCCGGTTGGGATCGCTGCTGGCCGCAGTGGCCGAGCGCGGCGGACTGATCCGACTGGGTCGCCGACCCGGCGACGTGCAGAATATCCAACGCTATCTGGATCCCCTGACGAACGACCACTGGGCCGTGGAAGTCTCCGGACCCAGCACC
>BQJX01000055.1 GCA_021604925.1 Gemmatimonadota bacterium | reverse complement strand
GGCCGCGCCCAGCAGACGGTTGGCCATCGGGTCCCCAGTCCGGCGGGTCCAGAACACCAGGGACAGAAACGTGCCCTGAACCGCCCCCACCAGCATGGGAATCGCCAGGATTCCGATGGCTCCGAGCGGCAGTGAGATCATGGGGGGCTCCCTGGAGGGCACGGGGGAAACGAGCGACGACCACCCTAGCGAAACGAGAGGGGATCCTCTACGCCCCGGGCGCCTTCCCGGGTGAAATTCAGCGGAAACAGGGGAATTCCCATCGGATGCGCCGACAGCGCCTCGCGTCCGCGGTCATGGTGCCAATCCACCGCTTCGTCCTCGCCCCGGATTTCCTGGAGGAACCGATGAATCGTCTCGCCCTGGTCGCCCTTCCGCTGCTCGCCGGTCTGGTTGCCGGCCCGTCGGCCGCCTACGACGTCACGTCGATTCCGGTCTCCACGCCCATTTCCGTGGACGGGTTGCTGGCCACCGACCAGTACGTCTACGCGGCGGGGAGCTTTGCCGGGAATTCCGCGTTCCGGGTCGACCTGGGCAGCGGCGTCGTGGAGACGGTGCTCACCGGGCTGAGCGGCCCGGTCGATCTGGCCCTGGACGACCAGAGTCGCCTCTATTCCACGAACTGGGGCAGCAACACGATCAGCCGCGGAATGGAAGGCGACTCCGCGTCCGTGTGGGTTTCGATCGGGGTGAGGCCGGGCGGCCTGCTCTTCGATCCGGACGGCACGCTCTGGTGCACGCTCGGCGACCGGGTCAAGATCAAGAAGGTGGCTCCCGACGGAACCGTCACCGTGGTCGCGTCGGGCGGAATCCTGCAGTACCCCCTGGGCATCACCCTCGCGGACGACGGCAACTTCTACATCGCCGGTCTGTACAGCGGGGAGATCTACCGGATGACGCCCGCCGGCGCGATCACGCTGCTGACGACCGTGCCCGGGACGGGCCAGTTCCGCATCGGGCATCTGGAGTTCGCGCAGGGGAAGCTCTACGCCACCGGGCTCAGCAACCATGTGGTGTACGAAGTCACGCTGGCTGGGGATGTCAGCGTGATCGCCGGTCAGGTGGGTGTGGCCGGCACCGACGACGGACCGCTGGGGGTGAACACGCTCACGAACCCGAACGGCATCGCCGTGTCGTCATCCGGCGACCGGCTCTATGTCGCGAACGGTCTGGGGGCGATCTCGGCGGTCCGCGTCATTCACCTTCCCGATGCGACCGGGGCGCCGAGCCTCCCGCTCGCCGCGGACTCCGGGATGCGGATCGGCAGCATTGCGCCGAATCCGTCGCGCGGGGCCACCCGCATCGAGTTCGAGGTCCCGCGTTCCGGCGTGGTCGATCTCAGTGTGATGGATGTCCGCGGCCGCCGGGTCCGCACGCTGGCCCGCGGCCCGCGCTCGCCGGGTCGTCATGTCGTTTCGTGGAACGGAGAGGGAACGCCGGGCGAACCGGTGGCGGCGGGCATCTACTTCCTGAAGCTGTCCGCGGAAGGCGCGTCCACCACGCGAACGATCACCCGACTGCGGTAGGGGCGGTTCGCTTCAGCGGGCGCTGTGCGTGAGAGCATCGAATCGCGGATCCTCGCGCAGCGGGGCCAGGTCCGTGTCGGTGGTCGCCCGGGCCGCCAGCGAAGCGTCGCGCGCCACCGCCAGCGTGAGCTGTTCGAGGGCGTCCTCGGTCCGGCCGCCCCGGCTGTAGTAGCAGGCGAGGTGGAAGTTCGGCTCGCCGGTCCGGGGATCCAGCTCGGCGGCTTCTTTCCCGTCGCGGTAGGCCGCGTCGAAGTCGCCCTTCTCCACGGCGACGTAACCGGATTGAATCAACGCGTTCACCTTCCACAGTCCGAAGACGCGTCGCAGTTCGCGAATCGGCTCCTGGTGATCATCCACGCGCAGGTCGCAGTAGCGATCGTCAAAGCCCGCGTAGCCGGAGTCCTTCTTCGCGATCAGGATGGCCGCGGACTGCTGCCCCCGGGAATCGCCACCCGCGGCCTGGCCCGCCTCCAGAGCGCGCATGAGCTTTTCGCCCAGCATCCCCTCCGTGTCCCGGAACGCGGCGGCCATGGCCTGCACCGTCTCTTCGCCGACCAGGATGTTGCCCTGGGCGGTGAAGTTCTCGCCCGTGACGTGACCGGCCCAGACCATGCACTCGGATCCGGTGTGGGCCGCCGCGCGTCCGCGCGCATCCACGATACCGACTTGGCGCTGATCCCGACCGTCGTCGGTGGAGAGCAGGATCTCCAGCACCTCGCTCGGCGAAGTGCCGTTCGCCAGGAGTTCCAGACCACGCGGACCAAACGTGGTGTTGGCGAAGGCCTGCGTGGCCACCGCCCCCACCTCCGCCTTCGCCCACGGCACCACCGCCCCCACGGCGAAGAACTTGGACTGGACCGCCACGCCCACCTCGCCGGTCTCCGGATCACAACCGACGATCGAAAACGTGGCGACGGGTTCGTGGGCGCGCGCGAGCCCTGGTCCCAGGAACAGGGCCAGTCCCAGGGCGATGCCGATGGCGGCGCGGTGGCCGGGGGTGCGGTGTGTGCCGCGGGGGCCGTGCGTGCGGTGCGAGCCGTGCGTCGCGCGCGTGCCGTGCGCCCCGTGCCTGCCGCGCCGAAGCGGAATCCATGGAAGAATCTGCATGTCACTACTGTCGCGCGGGACCCGGGAGACGCGCAACCCCGGAATTCACCAGGGGAAGAAGACCGGGACCAGTCCCACGATCAGCGCCAGCACGATCACCGTCAGCGGCATGCCCACGCGAAGGTAGTCGCCCACCTTGTAGCCTCCGGCACCCATCACGAGCAGATGCGCCTTGTGCGCGAACGGTGTCCCGAATCCGGACGAGGCCGCCAGACTGATGCCCATGAGCAGGGGCCGCGGACTCACATCGAACTGCGCGGCCACGGTAAAGCAGATGGGCGCGAGCAGCACCACGGTAGGCGGACCGTCCAGTGCCTGACTCAGGACGCTGGAACACAGGACCAGGACTCCGAAGACGGCCCAGGGGCCGAACGAACCGGCCGCTCCCGTGACGGCGTCGGAGATGAGGTCCGCGCCGCCGCTCAGCATCACGGCCGACCCCATCGGAAGGATGCAGGCCACGAGAAAGACCGCCCGCCAGCTGACCGCGCGGTACGCCTCTTCCGGCGTGACCACCCGGAACAGCAGGATGAACGTGGCGGCCGCAAACGCGGCCACGTGCACCGGCTGCCAACCGGTCGCCACCAGTGCGACCATCAGCCCCAGCCCCGCCAGGGCCAGCGGCGCCTTTCGCGTGCGCTTGGGTTCCTGGGCCGCGGAGGAGAGCACCACCCAGTCCGAATCCGCCGCGAGATGGCGCACGCGTTCCCAGGTGCCCTGCAACAGGACCGCGTCGCCGAAGCGAAGCGGCAGCTCACTCAATCCCTCGTGGATCAGTTCGCCGTCGCGCCACAGCGCCAGCACCTGCAGCCCCATTCGCTGGCGAAACGACAGCTGCGCCAGCGTTCGTCCGGCCGCCCGCGATCGCGGCGCTACCGTGGCCTCCACAATGCCCATCCCGTCCGTCTCGAACACGCCCTCGGCCACGTCCTGCTGCATCTCCACGTCGCCCATGGCGAGCAGGTTCCGGAGCCGGGAGGGGCGCCCGGTCACCAGCAGACGATCGCCCGCCAGGATCCGCTCGTTCGGATCCAGGCCGAGCAGCGAGTCATCGCCGCGCAGGATGCCGGAGATCGAGAGGCCGGCCATGGGGCCCAGTCGGGTCTCGCCCAGCGTCACGCCGGCCAACCCCGACGCCTTCGGCACGCGCAGCACGTAGACGTGCCCGTGCAGCTCCCGGAAGTCCATCGGCCCCATCATGGAGATCTCGAAGTGCACGCGCAGCCGCTCCTCGTCTTCGCGGTTGCGCGGACCCAGCGCCAGGATCTCGTCGCCGGCATTCAGCGCGCGGTTGGCGAGATCCTGGGTGAGCAGATCCTCGCCGACGCGAACGGCCGTCACGATCGCTCCGTAGTTCTTGCGGAAGTCGAGATCGCGCAGCGTCTTGCCCACCAGTTCCGAGTCGGGGCGGAGTCGCGCCACCATTCCGCCGATTCGCTGCGACGCCAGCTCGAGGTCTTCCGGCTGGGCCTCGGTGAGCTCGGTGCCCTGGATGCGATACAACTCGCGAACGCTCTCCGCGCTGCCCTTGAGCAGGATCGTGTCGCCCTCCGCCAGCTCGAAGTCGTCGGGGGGGATGACGGTCGTGTTCCCCTCGCGCTGGATCCCCACGATCGCCACGCCCAGGGTTCGCTTGAACGCCGTGTCGGCCAGCGTTCGGCCCGCGAGGCGGGAGCCGCTGGGCACACGCAACGAGAAGAGCTGCTCATGCAACCGGTAGACCTGCACCAGGTCATCGGTGCGCGAAACGGAACTGGGATTGCCCCGCACCGGCAGCAGCCGGTGCCCCAGCAGCATCATCCACAGGATTCCCACGAGAAGGAGAATCACGCCGATCGGCGTGTAGTCGAAGAAGCCGAAGCTGTCCGCGCCGTGCGCGCTCATGGCCTCACCCGCCAGGATGTTGGGAGGGGTGCCCACCAGCGTGGTGGTTCCGCCCAGGACCGCGCCAAAGGACAGCGGCATGAACAGCCGAGACGGGGGAAGAGACGTGAGCCGCGAGATGCTCGAAACCGCGGGAAGCAACACGGCGGTGGCGGCCACATTGTTCATGACCGAGGAGAGCAGCCCCGAGACCGCCATGATGGCGGCGATCACCAGGACCTCCTGCCGCCCCAGGGTCCGGTGCACGACCTGACCCACGGTGTCCGCGAGACCGGTGTGCGTGAGGCCGGCGCTCAGAAAGAACATGGCCAGCATGGTGATCACGGCCGGCGAAGAGAAGCCCAGGAATGCGTCGTCGGCGGGGATGTAGCCGGCGAACACCAGGACCAGGAGCCCCGCAAACGCGGTCAGTTCGACCGGCAGCTTCTCCGTGAGGAAGAGAATCGCCATGACGATCAGCAGGCCGAACAGAACGCCGATCTCGAGCGTCAACGGATCCTCGACGGTGGGAGCGCTTCGAGCGCCGGGGGGCAAACCGTGCGGCCCTGGGAGCGGCCGCGGCATCTACGGTCACCTACGGACGATCCACGTCGTCTGTTGAGGATTGCTGGGCGTTCCTGTTCCGCACCTGGCGCTTCCTTGCGCATGCTTGCCGAAACTGAAGGCGCGCCGAAGGGCGGGTGGCCCCCTGGGCGGCTGCCACCGCAAACGGCCGCCGATCCGGAGATCGACGGCCACGGAGGGGAGTGGGCGCCGCGCGGGGGGCCGAGTTGGGTGCCGGGCGGTTCGCGGATCCGCCTAGCGCGTGAGCGTGACCTTCTGCGTCTGGCGGTAGTCCTCGCTTTGCATCACCACGAAGTAGACGCCGGTCGCGCTGGGCGAACCGTCCGCTCGTCGTCCGTCCCATGGGACGGTGTGCCCGCCGGCCGAGAAGGCGCGGTCCGCCAGGTCGGCCACGCGTCGTCCCTGAAGGTCGAAGACGGCCAGCGTCACGTGACGCTGGTCCTGCACGAAGAACTCCACGCGCGTGTCGCCGCGGAACGGATTCGGTTGCGGCGGCAGCAGGGCCACGGGAGCGGACGAGAGGATCTTCTCTTCGGCCACGCCCGTCTCGGCGCAGTTGACTTCCCGGTAGACGATGAAGAAGACCCAGTCGCCGGTCACGCCGAGCGTGCACGAGTTGCTCCAGCCGCCGGGGATCGCGAACACGAGGTTCTTGCCGGGCTGGCAGCCGTCGCCGTCGTGGACCACGCTGGGATCGAAGAAGCTGCCCGCGTTGCTGTTCAGGAACTCCAGAGTGACCGAGAACGGCGCGCTGTTCACCACCACCGTGGAGGCGATCGCTTCCAGGTCGAACTCGTTGATGAAACCATCCGTCAGCTGTGGTCCCGCGAGCGAGAAGATCGGCGTTCCCGGATCGGGGAGCCCGCCCTCGTAGAAATGGATGGCCTGCTCCAGCGTGGTGGGAGCGCCGCCGAACTGCGAACCCCAGGTGATCCCGACCCGCAGGATCTCGATGGGAAACTTGTCCGGCGTGAGCGTGTACTGGGCCCCGGCTTGTTCCCCGGGGATGAAGCAGGGACAGACCACGGATCCGGGTCCCGTGAAGTTGAAGAGGTTCGTCTCCGGACAGACCGCGGAAGACGGAGCCGCGAGGCCGAGCGTGAACAGCGTGGACAGGAGGGAGAAGGAGATCCAGCCTCGAAGGGAGAGAGCCATGTGCGCTGCCTGCCTTGAAATGCCGCGAAGCGCGGTCGGGGGAAGGAAGTGCCAACGTCATCCACGATAGCAGATGGCGGAGCGCGTTTCACGAAGCGGCGCAGGGTCGGTTGCACGGGGCCAGCGGCGGACCTAGAATGCCCGCCGGAGGACTCATGCGACGTACGATGGCTCTCGGCGCGACGCTCTGGATTCTGGGATGTGGGGGCGGCAATGAGTCGGAGCCTGTCGGCGAACGTTCGCCGGCGGCCGCGGCGACGGCCGGGTTTGCGGAGCCCGCCGAGGCGATCGAGGCAACCCGGCCGACCGAGGCGACCGATGCGTCCGGGGCGCCTTCGACCGCCGGCGTTGCCGGGCGCTGGCGCGAGATCGAGGGCCCGGCGTCCATCCCGAGTGAGCTGGCCGAGCAGATCGAAGCGTTGGAATCGCTGGGGTACTCGTCCGGGCAGACGGAAGCGCGCGACCAGGTCGGAGTGACGCGTTGGGACCCGGAGCGCTCGGCCCCCGGCTGGAATCTCTACACCTCCGGCCATGGCCCCGAAGCCATCCTCATGGACATGGAGGGGAACGAGCTGCATCGCTGGCGGCGCGACTACCTCGAGATCTGGCCCGGGCGGAAGAAGAACCAGGTCGGCCAGGAGTACTGGAGGCGGGCGCGCCTGCTGCCGGACGGCGATCTCGTGGTCCTGTTCGAGGGGCAGGGGATCGCGCGGCTCGATGTCGACTCGCAGGTGAAGTGGGCGCGCCACCAGCGATCCCACCACGACGTGACCGTGCTGGAAAGCGGAGAGATCTGGGTGCTGGAGCGCATCGCGCGGATGCTCCCGCACGTGGATCCGGATCGCGCCACGCTGGAGGATCTGGTCACGATGCTCCGCCCCGACGGCACGTTGATCCGAACGGTCTCGCTGCTGGAGTGCCTGGAGAACTCGCCGGATCTCGATTGGCGCTCCTTGTCGGCGGACTTCACGGCGTCGGCCGCAAGCCGTCTCCTGAATGCGAAGGCGGGGGACATCTTCCACACCAATTCGATCCTGGCCCTGAATCCCGATCAGGGGCCGGGGCCCCCGGGCCCGAACCGGGCGCTGTTCTCGTTTCGACATCTCGATCTCGTGGCCGTGGTGGATCTGGAGCAGCGGCACGCCACGTGGTGGGTGGCCGGGCTCACGGCCGCGCAGCACGACGCGCAGCGGACGTGGCGGGGAACGGTCAGCGCGTTCGACAACCTGTGGGCTCCGGGCCGGTCGCGCGTGGTGGAGATCGATCCCGACACGCGCGACGTGGTCTGGGAGTACGGAAGCGGTGCGCAGGATGAGCCGTTCCTCAGCCGGGAGTGCGGGAGCGTCCGCATCCTCGAGAACGGCAACGCGCTCGTCACGGAAACGGATCAGGGGCGCGCCTTCGAGGTGACCCGGGACGGCGAGCGCGTCTGGGAGTTCACGAACCCGCGCCGCGCCGGCGAAGGCGATCGCTACGTGGCCTCCATCTTCGGGTTGGCGCGCGTTCCGATCGAATCCACCGCGTCGTGGCTGGTGCTTGGCGACTGAGTCTCCGGCCCGCTTTTTACACGAACGGCGATGTCGTCCGCAGCGTGGGTGAGAACGAACTGCACACTCACCGTTCGCGTTCGCGGTCCGAGCGCCAGTCCACGTGGCGAGCGCCGTCCCGGTTGCGAGCGCCAGCCCACGTTGCGAGCGCCGTCCACGTTCCGAGTGCCGCTCTCTTCCGAGCGCCGCTCACGTGGCGCACGGTTTTTACCTCTCATTCGCGGCCACGCGGAACTTGTCGCGATCCCGCGCGTATCTTTGGATACGTACCTCTGCGCCCGCGTCGCCAACGCGTCGCGAATCGGCCGGGTTGCAGTTTTTGCATTTCTTTACGAAGCGAACGGCCTTCCATTGAAACGAACGGTGGCCCGAACCCGTCCCACCGATCGAGGGAGTCACGGCGCACCGACCACGATTCATCCCGCTGCCGTTGACGATCCGAGGCCGGAATCGCAAGACTGGAGTCCCGACATCACGTCCACGCAACCCGGAGATCGAATGACACCCCAGGCGACCCGATCCAGAGTTTCCCGTTCCCGCCCCGATGGGGGCGTGGCACCGCCGCGTCGGCGTCTGCGACAGGCCGTTCGGGTGGGAGCGCTCCTGGCGGCGGCCGCGACGTTCCTGATTCTGCCCACCGTGCTCCTGGGCGACGCGGATCCCGACAAGGTCTACGCGGAGATCGCCGTCCTGGAATCGGGTCAAACGCGCTGGTACTCCTCCGACCAGCTTCCCCCGGACGGGCGCCTCGTGTTCCGCGAGTTCGCGAGCAAGCGCTGTCGATGGAGGACCTTCCAGTCGCCGCGGGAGATCGCGTCCTGGGTCTTCCGGGTGCAGCCCGGAGTGGATGAGGTCCGGATCGACGTCTACGACGGCGCGCGCCCCTCGGAGCGCGTGGGGGCCGGCCACGGGGAACGGGACGCCTACGAGTACCACCGGGACGACTTCTCCGTCTCCTGAGCCGTCTCCCGAGCCCGGGCCCAGCCGCCGTTTCCGCCTTCGCCCCCTTGCCGGCCGCCTTCTTGGGACCCCCTGCCTACCCCCGGCCCGTCCTGCCGGCCGCCTCCTTGGGACCCCTTGTCCTCCGCCTGACACCTCAATAACTTGGACCACGAAACAGGACTGAACAGTCCGACATTCGTGGGGGGCGGACCGCCCCGGAACGACCGCCTCCCGGGCCAACGGAACCGGAGGTGCTGCCATGAACTCCCATCCGCGAACCGCCTCGCTGGGTCTGCTCGCCCTGGCCCTGCTCTTCCTCAGCGGCTGCTTCGATTATGAGTACGTCACCGCCGAGATTCGCGACGTGATGAAGGGGACGGTGCCGAGTGCCGCGTCCCGTTACCGCGTCCCGCTGCCGGAGATCCCGATTGTCCGCAAGAACGTGGGCATCGTCCGCGAGGGTGGCCTCTTTGTCGTGGTGGTCAGCCCCGACCTCAAGTCGACGCTCACGGAGCATGCCGGCAAGAACGTGGAACTGGGCGTCCACTTCAAGCGCGAGCCGCGCCGGCATCTCGTGCTGGAGCGCATCTGGGTGGATGGCGCCGAGCGGGAGGTCTGTGATCCCAAGGAGTTCCGCTACCGACTGCCGGATCTCGTGAACGCGGCCGACATTCCCTTCGATCAGTTCGAGCAGATCGGGCTCTGCGAAGTGCCGCCGCAGGACGAAGCGATCCTGTCGCAGGTGACCGACCGCAAGATCTACGCGTCCGAGTTCCATGTGCGCAAGCAGCCGATCCCCGAGAGCCTGGTCGGCACGCAGCTGGTGACGGCCACGTCGGCCAAGCCGGATCGACCGCAGTACTTCATCACGTCCGAGGGTGCGGACTACCTGGTCGCCAGCCGCGACCCCATGACGTTCCTGATGCTCGACTTCCTGCTGCACGAGAACCGCGAGTTCCAGGGGGGCATCCGGGTGGCCGGCGTGTTTGATCCCGAGGACCGAGTGGCCACGCGCGTGGCGGGCGCCGCCGAGATCGACTGGATTGCACTGGGCGGACCCATGTACTTCCGGTCGCACTGACCGGCGGTTTCCGGCCCGCGGACAGCGAATCCGCCGTATCCTGTCACGCAACGCGAACCGGGGCGGACCGGATGGAGCGATTCGAATTCGAGAACCCGGCC
>BQJX01000054.1 GCA_021604925.1 Gemmatimonadota bacterium | reverse complement strand
CGCCGATCACCAGGCTGCGGACCCCCTCGGCTCCCTCCGGCAGGAAACCCAGGATCACTGCCAGCGTGAGATGCGAGCGCTTGATCTTGAGCCAGGAGTCGGTGCGCTTGCCGGGCAGGTACCGGCTCGCCAGTCGCTTGGCCACCACGCCCTCCAGCTCCTGGGCGCAGGCGCTCTCGAACGTGGCCAGCCCCTCGCCCACGATGCCCTCCGAGAAGAGCACGCGGTCGTCCTTCAGCCCCTGCAGGATCTCGGCGAGCGCGTCGCGGCGATCGTGCAGCGGCCACTCCGTCACCGGTTCGCCGCCGCGCCAGAGCAGATCGAAGGCCATGTACACCGCGGGCAGCGACTGCGACAGCGCCGCAAAGCGACGTTCCGTGCGCGCCTGTTCCCGCTGCAGCATGCCCTGGAAGCTCGGCTTCCCCTCCACCAGGACGGTGATCTCGCCGTCCACCACGGTGCCGTTGGGCAGGGCGCGCAGGCCCGCGAGTTCCGGATAGCGCTCGCGCACCACGTTCCGGTTGCGATTGATCAGCCGGAACTCGTCCGGGTCGGCGAAGGCGATCGCGCGCGTGCCGTCCCACTTGATCTCGAAGAGCCACTCGGGATCGTCGAACGGATCCCCGATCTTGGCGAGCATGGGTGGAATGAACTCCGGAAGGGCCGCCATGCGGGCGGCCTACCCCGCCTTCTTCTTGGCCTTGGCGGCGGTGCGCGACTTTGCGGACGGAGCCATCTTGGTCTTCACCTTGTCCGAAGCCTTGCGGGAGGTCTTCGCCTTCTTGGCTCCCTCCACACTGGCCTTCAGCGCCTCCATGAGATTGATGACCTTGGGCTCTTCCAGATCCGGCGCGGACACGATCTCCTGGCCCTCGATCTTCAGGTCGATGAGCGCGCGCAGCTCGCCGACGTAGCCGTCCTTGTACTGCGAATAGTCGAAGTCCTCCAGCTTGGACGCGTCCACCAGGGTCTTGGTGAGCTTGCGTTCATCCTTGGTCAGCTTGGCGTCCGCCACCTCGTCCGTGAACTCCGCCGACGTCCGCACCTTTTCCGCGTAGGTGAGCACGGACATGCCCAGCAGTCCGTCCACCGGTCGAATCGCCACCATCTGCTCGCGGCCGCTCAGGATGGCGGACCCCACGGCGTACAGGGATTCCGACTGCATGGCCTCGTGCAGCAACTGGTAGGGCTTCTGCCCCGCGGGGCCATCCGGCGTGAGGTAGTACATGCGCCCGGAGAAGTACATGGGGTCGAGCGAGTCGGCGGGGATGAAGCCGGCGATGTCGACCGACTTCTCGCTCTTCTTGCGGAGCTTCTGCACTTCGGACGGATCGATCACCACGTACTGGTCCTTCGTGTGCTCGAAGCCGGAAACGATCTCGTCGGTCGCCACCTCGCCGTGCTCGGGGCAGACCTTCTTGTAGCGGATGCGATTGTTGCAGTCCTTGTGCAGCTGGTTGAGGCGGACTTCCGCGGTCGTCTTGTTCGCCGTGAAGCCCCGCACCGGCACCGAAACCAGACTGAGCCGCAGGAATCCCCGGAAGGATGATCTGGGTGGCATGGCCGCCTCTCCTTTCTCGTTCGAGCGTCCCCTGATTCTAGCCCGGAATCGGGATGGTTGCGTTCCTCTTTGCGCGCGGCGGTGGGGACATTGGCGGACTGCGGAGTCCGGTACTCCTCGACGAGGCAGCTGCGGTCTTCGGGCTCGGCGCTCGGAGCTCGGTGCCGGCCCGCGGGGAACGGGCGTGGCTTGCGCGTCCGTCCCGAGTTGCTGCCTCCCGCCGCCGGGCGTTACAGTTCACGCCGCCTCCAGCGGGGAGAGTTCGTGGCGAAGGAGAAGAAGCGGGTCAAGACGAAGGACCAGCTGGAGGAGTACCGCCGCAAGCGGGACTTCGGCAAGAGTCCGGAACCCGCCGGCGACCCCACGCTGGAACGGCGCGGCGACGCCTTCGTCATCCACCGTCACGAAGCCCGCAATCTCCACTATGACCTTCGTCTGGAACTGGACGGCGTGCTCAAGTCGTGGGCGGTGCCGCGCGGGTTCTCGTGGGTGCCGGCGGACAAGCATCTGGCCGTGCAGACCGAAGACCATCCGTTCGAGTACCTCGTCTTCGACGGAGTGATCCCCAAGGGCGAGTACGGCGCCGGCACCATGGTCATCTGGGACCAGGGCACCTTTCGCGAGACGCGAGGCGACCTGGCCGCGGCGCTGGAGTCCGGCGAGGTCAAGATGCAGTTCGACGGCGGACGTCTGCGCGGCGAGTGGCACATGGTGCGCACGCGCGGCGAGAAGGACTGGCTGCTGTTCAAGACGCGCGATCGCTACGTTCGCGACGCCGACGAGCCGCTGTTCCCGCTGGACTTCTCCCGGCAGGCCCGCGATCCGTGGCCCTCGCGACTGAAGGCGATGAGCGTGGGAGCGGGGGCGGCCCCGGCCGCCGATCCGGACTGGATCTACGAACTGGACTTCGAAGGGCTGCGCCTGACCGCCCGCGTCCAGGACGAGGCGGTGACGTTCCACGGGGCCGACGGACGCCCGGCCCCGACGCCGCTCCCGGAGCTGGCGAAGGACCTGGCGCGGGTCCGCTGCGAGAACGTCTGGCTCGACGGTGTGCTCGTGGCCACGGATGCGACGGAGCGTCCGGACGGAGCATTGCTTCGGAGGCGGCTCAAGGCCGGCGAGACGTCGGACCTTGTGTACTACGCCTTCGATCTGCTTCGTTACGATGAGTGGAATCTCCACGAACGCCCGCTGGTGGAGCGCAAGGCCGCGCTGGCCGCGGTGCTCCCGGCTTCGGAGCGGGTGTTGTACGTGGACCACGTGCGTGGCCGCGGGCAGGAGCTGTTGCAGGTGGTGGAGCAGGGCGGCCTGCCGGGCGTGGTCGCCAAGCGCGCGGCGTCCGCGTACGGGTCCGGCGAGTCGGAGGACTGGTGCCGCCTGGCGGGGCCGGGTCGCCCCAAGCCGTCCCGGCGCAACGTGCACGAGACGCTCGGCGCCGTGCGCCGCCGTACCCGGACCAAGCTCACCAATCTGGACAAGGTGTACTGGCCCGCGGAGGGGATCACCAAGGGGCAGCTGCTGGACTACTACGACGCCATCGCCGATCACCTGTTGCCCTACATGCGCGACCGACCGTGTCACATGCTGCGCTATCCCGACGGAATCGAAGGGAAGAACTTCTACCAGAAGAACGTGACGGGCCGCATTCCGGACTGGGTGCCCACGCAGCTGGTCAAGGTGGAGAGCGGCGAGGAAGTGCGCTACGTGGTTTGCAACGACCGCGACACGCTGTTGCATCTCGTCAATCTGGGCAGCATCGATCTGCACCCGTGGCTGTCCCGCTGCGACGAGCCCGAGATGCCGGATGTAGCCGTGGTGGATCTGGATCCCAGTACCAGCGACTTCGCCAAGGTGATTCGCATTGCGCAGACCGTGGGGAAGATCCTGCGGGGCGCCGGGCTTCAGCCGTTCCTGAAGACGTCCGGGGCCACGGGGCTGCACATCTACCTTCCGCTGGTGCGCGAGTACTCGTACGAGCAGAGCCGGATGTTCTGCGAGGCGGTGGCCCGCATGACCGTGCAGGAGCACCGGGACATCGCCACGGTGGAACGCGCGGTCGCGAACCGCGAGACCAAGGTGTACGTGGACTACGGACAGAACCGGCGCGAGCAGACGCTGGTGCCGCCGTACGTGGTGCGACCGGTGCCCGGCGCCCAGGTGTCCACGCCGCTGGACTGGGATGAACTGCGCTCCGATCTGCACCCGTCGCTCTTCAACATCTTCAACGTGCCCGAGCGGGTGGAGCAGCGGGGGGATCTGTTCCGCGGCGTGCTGTCCGAGCGGCAGAACCTGGAGGACGCGATCCGCGTGCTTTCGCAGCGGTAGGTAGGGCGGGGTCGCAGGGCCGGACCCGGAACGTGGACAGCAGCGCGCGCGCAGCCTACGATCCACCCGCTCCGGGAACGGAGCCCAGCGATCGCGCCGGTCGCCGACCGTCCGACGGGGAGACCCCATGATCACAGTCGAATCGCTTCGCAAGCAGTACGGCGACCTGGTCGCCGTGGACGACCTCTCGTTTCAGGCCGAGGCCGGCGGGATCTTCGGACTGCTGGGCCCGAACGGGGCGGGGAAGTCCACCACCATCGGCTGCATCTCCGGGCTCCTGCGGCCCACGTCCGGCCGCGTCTCCGTGATGGGCCACGATGTTGTTTCGGACGGGCGGGAGTCGCGGCGGCAGCTCGGGATCGTGCCGCAGGAACTCGCCGTCTACGAGGACCTGAACGCGCGGGAGAACCTGTCCTACTGGGGCGGGGCGTACGGCCTGTCCGGCGCCGAGTTGAAGGGCCGCGTGGACGAGGTCCTGGAACTGGTGGGTCTCTCGGATCGGGCCAAGGAAGCGGTGAAGGGGTTTTCCGGCGGCATGAAGCGCCGGCTGAACTTCGCCGCGGGCGTGGTCCACCGACCCAAGGTGCTGCTGCTGGACGAGCCCACCGTGGGCGTGGATCCGCAGAGCCGGGTGCGTCTGCTGGAGCTGGTGCGGGCGCAGGCGGCCGCGGGCATGTGCGTTCTCTACACGACCCACTACATGGAAGAGGCGGAGAGCCTATGCGACCGGCTCGCCATTGTGGATCACGGAAAGATCATCGCCACCGGGACGCTGCCGGAGTTGCGCGCGCTCCTCGGCGAACGGGACCTGCTGCGGCTCACCGGTACGTTCGATCCGATCGCCGTGCGCGAAGCGTTGGACCGGGTGGCCGGCGTGGAAGTGGTGCTCGCCGACGCGGAGGGCCTCACGCTGGCGGCGCCGGGCGCCTCCGCGCGGCTGCCGGAACTCTTCGGCGTGGTGCAGGGCGTGGGCGGTGAGATCCGCGAGACCACGCTCACGTTGCCCAACCTGGAGACCCTCTTCATCAAGCTGACCGGCAAGGAACTGCGCGAGTGAACTTCGTGTGGGCGACCGCGGCCAAGGACTGGATCCGGTTCCGGCGCGATCCGGTGGCGCTCGTGTTGTGGTTGGGGATCCCGCTGGTCGTGGGCGGGCTCATGGTCATGATGAGCGGCGGCAAGGAGGGCCCCCGGCCGCAGGCGCACGTGCTGGTGGCGGATCTGGACGACTCGTTCCTGAGCGGGCTTCTCGTGGGCGCGCTCAGCCAGGAGGAGGCGGGCGGCTTCGTCCGCGCGGAGAAGGTCACCGAAGCGGACGGCCGCGCCCGCATGGAAGACGGCGACGCCACCGCGCTGCTCGTAATCCCCGTGGGGTTCGCGGACGCGCTCCTGAACGAGTCGCCGTCCGAACTGGAACTCGTCACGAACCCATCGCAGCGGATTCTTCCCGGGATCGTGGAGGAGTCGCTGTCCATGTTCGTGGACGCCACGTTCTATCTGCATCGCATGATCGGCGACGACCTCCGAACGATGGCCGCGGGCCCGGACTCCGGGGACACCTTCCCGGACGCCTGGATCGCGGACTTCAGCGTTCGGATCAATCACCTCGTCGACGATCTCCGGAACACGGTGTTTCCGCCGGCCATCGAGGTGGCGTTCGGCCCCGAAACGGATCCCGCGGAGGAGGTCCCCACCGCCGAAGCGAGCGTGGCGGACGAGCCGGCCAGCCTGGCGCTCCTGTTCGTTCCCGGTCTGCTGTTCATGTCGCTGCTGTTCATGTCGCAGGGCTTCGCCGCGGACCTCTGGAGGGAGCGGGAGCAACGCACGCTGCGTCGCGTGATCAGCTCGCCGCGCACCGCGCTCGAGTTCCTGCTCGGCAAGGTGCTGGGCGGGGCGGGCGTGATGCTGGGCGTGGGGGCCGTGGCGCTGGCGGCGGCGTTCCTCTACTTCGACCTCGATTGGATTCTCTTTCCCGTCGCGGTGGCGTGGGCCACGTTCTCCGGCTGCGTGCTGCTCGTGATGATGATGCTGATCCAGATGCTCGCCGCTTCGCAACGCGCGGGGAGCATCCTCACCATGACGCTCGTCTTTCCGTTGATGATGCTGGGTGGGAGCTTCTTCCCGTTCGAGGCCATGCCGGGGTGGATGGTCGCCGTGGGTTCAAAGACCCCGAACGGATGGGCCCTGGTTCATCTGAAGGAGATCCTCGCGGGCAGCGAGACGGCCCCGGAACTCGGCCTTGCGTTTGCGGGCCTGCTCGCGCTGACCTCGGTTCTCCTGGTCCTGGCGGGCATGCGGATGTCCTCCGGATTCGCGAGGGGCTGACGGATGATTCGCGACGCCCTCTTCATTGCCCGGCGCGATCTCCGCATGGTGTTGCGCGCACGCGAGACGCTCGTGTGGGTGTTCGTGATGCCGATCGTCTTCTTCTACTTTATCGGGACGGTGACCGGTGGATTTGCGCCCCCCAAGACCGGCCGCAAGGATGCGATCGAGCTGCGCGTGGGTCCGGACGCGGGGTTCCTGGTGGACGAACTCACCCGCCAGCTGGAAGTGCAGAACTACCGCGTGGTGGCCCCCGACACGGCGGTCGCCTACTCGCGCGTGCTGACGGTTCCGGCCGCGTTCACCGATTCGGTGCTGGCGGGAGTACCGCAGACGGTGCGGTTCGAGTTTGGCCGCGACGGGATCGGCGCCGACTACGAGAAGATCCGCGTGGGCCGCGCCGCCTACACGGTGCTGGCGGACCTGGTAGCGGCCCGCCGTTTGGCTCCGGACAGCGCCGCCGCCGCGCGCGTGGGGCCGGAGCAGTTCGCGGAGCTGGCCGCCCTGCCGCGGGCGCTCTCTCTCCGGGTCGATACCGCGGGCCAACGGCGCGAGATTCCCACCGGCTTCTCGCAGGCGGTGCCCGGCATCCTGGTCATGTTCCTGCTGTTGGTCATGGCCACGAGCGGAGCCGTGCTGCTGGTCATCGAGCGGAGGCAGGGGTTGCTGCGTCGGCTGGCGTCCACGCCCATCGATCGCCGGTCCGTCGTCTTCGGAAAGTGGGGCGGTCGACTCGTGCTGGGGTGGATCCAGATCGCGTTCGCCATGCTGGCGGGAACCCTCCTGTTCCAGATGAATTGGGGCGGTGACCTCGCCTGGGTCCTGCTCGTGCTCATCGTCTACGCGGCGCTGATGGCGGGCGTGGGGCTGCTGCTGGGCACCCTGGCGCGGACCGAGGGGCAGGCGGTCGGCATCGGCGTGGTTTCGGCCAACGTACTGGGCGCGCTGGGCGGCTGCTGGTGGCCCATCGAGGTGGCGCCCGCCTGGATGCAGAAGCTCCAGTTGTTCCTGCCCACCGGCTGGGCGATGGACGCGCTCCATCACCTCATCGCGTTCGAAGCGGGCCCGGCCAGCGTGATCCCGCATCTGCTGGGAATGGCCCTGGCCACGCTGCTCGTGCTGCTCTGGACGTCGCGCGCGTTCCGTTACGAGTAGCCGCCACCCGCCTCACCGTGGTCCCCTCGGGCACTTCTCCGCGTATTTATCGGCTCCTCCGCCCGTCTGGGGGTGTGGAACGCGGGAACCGACCCGACCGGTCGGAGGCCCGCCTCACCGCGGACTGGGGAGGCCGAAGTGCGCAGACGGGTCCTACTCTACTCACATGATACGGTCGGGTTGGGCCATATCCGGCGGATCACGGCAGTGGCGCGCTCCATCGCCGATCGGGACCCCGACTGCTCCATCCTGATTCTCAGCGGGTCTCCGCTGGCCGATGCCCACTCCCTGCCCCAAAACGTGGACATCATCAAGCTCCCTGCGGTCCGCAAGGTCCTCAATTCCCGCTACGAGGCGAGGCGGCTCGGGATCTCCCGGGACTCCGTTCTGGCGCTTCGGGCCGGACTGATCCAAAGCACCGTTCAGGAGTTCAAGCCGGAGCTGTTCATCGTGGACAAGGTCCCGATGGGCGTTCACGGCGAGCTTCGGGCCGCGCTGGATACCGCCTTGGGGATCGGCTGTCGGGTCGTACTGAGTCTTCGCGACATCCTGGACGCGCCCGACGAGGTGGCCCGCAACTGGAAGAGCGAGAATGCGTGGGAGGCGATCCGCAAGTACTACGACCGGGTTCTGATCTGGGGATCCCCCGAGGTCTTCGACGCGGTCCGCGAGTACGACTTCCCGGCCGACATCGCGGCCAAGGCCGAGTACTGCGGCTACATCGCGGCGGGCGAAGGCGATGAGCAGCCCGCCCTTCGGCGTCCGGGCAAGCGCCTGGCGCTGGCCACGGTCGGCGGCGGCGAGGACGGATTCCAGCTGCTGCATACGTTCGTTCGGAGTCTGCAGCACACGCGGACGCGATTCGCGAGCGTGGTGCTCATGGGACCCGATCTGGCGGAAGAGCATCGCCGCGAACTGCGCCGACTGGTGACGACCTGCGAGAATCCGGTGTTCGCCGTGGATTTCACCCGCCACGTGGACCGACTGCTCGAGGCGGCCGACGTGGTGGTCACCATGGGCGGCTACAACACGCTGTGCGAGGTGCTGTCACGCGGCCGTCGGGCCATCGTGGTGCCCCGCGTTCATCCGCGGCGGGAGCAACTGCTGCGCGCCGAACGGTTTCATCACCTCGGTCTCGTGAAGATGATCCACCCGGAGGAACTCAGCCCGGAGTCGCTCGCGCTTGCGCTGGACCACGAACTGAGCGACCCCGCGCGGGAACCGGTGAACCGGCTCGACTTCCGGGGCCTCCGGCGCGCGCTGGACGTGCTGTTTCCCTCGGCAGAGGTCCTGGATGGATCGGGCCTCGCGGCTGGATCGCAGGTGCAACGATGAGCCGCTTCCACGTCGGGTACGTGCTGAAGGTCTATCCGCGGCTCTCCGAGACGTTCATCGTGAACGAGATCCTCCAGCTGGAACGGCTCGGCGCCCAGGTCACGATCTTCTCGCTCCGCACCCCGCAGGAGGGGCGCTTCCACGAGAAGCTGTCGCTGGTAAGGGCCGACGTCGTGTACTTGCCGGATCGCGGTCCGGCGGAGCTGCTGAAGTACGTGGGGGAACGCCGCGACGAACTGTCTCCGGTTCTCCCGCAGCTGGGCGACCTGTTGTGGAGCGAAGTGACGGCTTCCGCCTCGCCGTCCGTGAAGCTGGTCGGCAAGGCGCTCGATCTGGCCACGGCGGCGGCGGCAAGGGGCGTGCAGCACCTGCATGCGCACTTCGCGACGAGTGCCGCGGACGTGGCTCGAGGGGCGTCACGGCTGACGGGCATTCCCTACAGCGTGACCGCCCACGCGAAAGACATCTACCTGGATTCACACGACCCAACGAGGCTGCGGGATCGGCTGCAGGACGGGTCGTTCGTGGTGACGGTTTGCGACGCCAACCGCGAACGGATCGAGACGATCACTTCGTCCGGAACCCGGATTCACCGGATCTACAACGGACTCGATCTCGACGAGTTCCGCCCGTCCGGAAGCGGGCGAGCTCCCCGGTTCACGATCCTGGGCGTCGGTCGCCTCGTTCCCAAGAAGGGATTCGATACGCTGATCCGCGCGTGTCGGGAGCTGATGGATCGCAGCGTGGACTTCGAGTGCCGGATCGCCGGGGACGGGACCGAGCGCGCCGCACTGGAGGCGCTGGTGAACGCGACCGGCACCGGGGACCACGTACGATTCCTCGGCGCCCTGACGAACGGGCAGGTCCGCCAGGAGATGACACGGGCCCATGTGATGGCGTTGCCCTGTCGCGTCGCGGACGATGGCAATCGAGACGCCCTGCCGACCGTTCTCCTCGAAGCGCTGGCCATGGAGCTCCCGTTCGTCTCCACGCCCGTTACGGGAATCCCCGAGATCGCCGGGAGTCAGGAGGGCGGCGTGCTCGTGCCGGAGGACGATCCCTCCGCGCTGGCGGATTCGCTGGAAGCGTTGTTCCGGGACTCGGATCGGCGGCGGGCGTTGGGTACTGCCGGGCGCGCTCGCGCGGAGAACCTGTTCGACGGCCGGCGAAGCGCGGCGGAGCTCCTGACGCTGTTTCGGGCCGCGGGCGAGGCCCCGGCTCCCGCGTATGCGGCCAAAGGGGGGGAGTCGTGCGTCTCGTCTAC